>JALYGL010000226.1 GCA_030777125.1 Actinomycetota bacterium | reverse complement strand
CAGCGCGCCCGCGCCAACGCCGGCTCAGGCCGCGTCGTCGTCGATCCGCACGACCCGCGCCCACGTCGGAGCCGGCGGCAGTGCCACGCCGGGGATCGGCGGCGCCAGGATGCCGACGATCACCCGCATCCCCCGCGGTGGATCAGCCGGCCACGGCGTCATGCCGTCGGTGAGCACGACGGCGACCGACGGCCGGGGCCGGAGGCGGCCGGCCGCGGCCAGGCCCGCGCCCATGTCGGTGCCGCCGCCGCCCACCAGCCGGACCTGGCCGGCGGTCGACACCTGCTGCACCCCTCGCACGGCGGCGTCGACGGACATGACGCGGACCCGGTTCCGGGCCAGGCCGACGCCCCGCAGGAGGCCGTCGACCTCGGCCAGCACCCCGGCCAGCTGCTCCTCGCTCATGCTGCCCGACGTGTCGCACAGCACGACCACCTCCGGCACCGGCCGCTCCAACGCCGGGAGCAGGACGTTGGGCGAGACCGAGGCCCGGCGGGACGGCCGTCGGTAGGTGTAGTCGACCCGTCCGCTGACCGTGCTCAGCCCCTTGCGCAGCTCGGCGGCCAGCACCCGCCGCCAGTCGACCTTGGGCTCGAGCAGGTCCTCGGCCCAGCGGCGCCAACCGGCCGACAGCCGGCCAACCCCGCCGCGGGAGAAGTCGAGGACCTCGTTGGCCACCTGACAGCGCAGCAGGTGCTGCTCGCCGGGGGGCAGCCCGCTGCCCTCGTCGCCCTTGAGCTCCCACTCCCGGGGCACGCCGTCGGAGCCGCTGCCGCAGTCGGGGGAGCTGTCGGTGTGGACGTGGTCGGCGTGGAAGTACTCCTCGGCCAGGCGGCCCGGCTTCCACCCCAGCTCCTGAGGGACGACCCGGTCGTCGGGGAGGCGGAGACCGGTGCCGATGAGGTCGTCGTTGATCTCGGCGTCGGCGGCCAGGGCCCAGTCCTGCGACATGCTCCGCTCCACGCCCAGGCTGCGGGCCCGCCCGGCGTGGTCGCGGATCAGGTGCCCGGCATGGTGGACGAGCAGGCTGCCCAGGATCTCCACGCTCCAGGCGTCGACGACCTCGGGGTCGACGAACAGCCGCCAGGACTCGTCGACCGCCACTCGGCCCAGGCCGGGGGCGGGCACGATGGGCGAGGCGAACAGGGCCGCGGTGAGGTACGGGTGGTGCCGGACGGCCCACAGGCGGGCGGCCAGCAGCTTGTGGGTGTTCAGCGGACGTTCTGCTGGAGCCATCCGGCGTCCTTGAGCAGCGGGAGGAACAGCTTCACCTCGGGCGGGGCCGCCGTCTGCGGTGGGCGGCACGACGCCAGGACGCGGGCGGCCACGGCGGCCACGTCGGGGGCCTCACGACCGACCTTGCCCACCACCTTCCACCCGGCCAGCCAGCGCTCGGGCGTGGACCGGGCGGCCACCGCCGCTGCCACCGACGACAGCACCGCGTGGGTGCGATCGCCCCGGTCGGGGACCACGAACCCGTCGGGGTCGGCCAGGACGTCCTCGGGGTCGGGCAGGTCCATCTTCATGTGCCACATGAGCAGCTCGATCCCCGGCCCCTCGCCGACCGCGCCCGTGATCAGGGCCGTCTCGGCGTCGGTGGACGCGTCCGCGGCCTGGGCCGCGGCCCACAGGCGGGCGGCCATGTCCCAGGTGCGGGGGCTGGGCCATCCCCGCCCGGCGCCGGCGGCGTCGGCGGGCAGCTCGCACGCCAACCCGGGGCGCACGGTGATGAACGAGGCGACCATGGCCCGGGTGTGGGGGATGGTGGCCTCCCATCCGTCGGGCAGCACCGGAACGACCGGGGCTTCGAACCCGGCGACCAGGCCCTGGGCGAACACGGCCGGCTCGACCGTCCAGTCGAGGTGGCAGAAGCGGTTGGCCAGGGGGGCGGACAGGTCCCAGCCGTCGGCGGCCTGCTCGGGCGGGTTGGCGGCGGCCACCACCACCACTCCGTCGGGCAGGGGGAGGTCGCCCACGACCCGCTCCAGCACCACCCGGAGCAGGGCGGCCTGCACCGCCGGGGGGGCGGTGGAGATCTCGTCGAGGAAGAGCAGGCCCCGGTCGGCGGCGGCCAGGCGTTGGGCCCACCGAGGCGGGGCCATGTGGACCTCGGGGGCGGACCCGGGCTGGGTCCCGGGCGACACGATGGGCAGCCCGGCGAAGTCGGACGGCTCCCTGATCGCGGCGATCACCGTCTCGCACGGCCATCGCATCTCGTCGGCCATGGCCCGGATGGCGGACGTCTTCCCGGTGCCCGGCGCCCCCCACAGCAGCACCGGCACGCGCGCCGCCACCGCCAGTCCCAGCGCCTCCACCGCGGTCTGCTGGCTGCCCACGGGTTCACCGTACTGCCGCCGGCGGGACCCCCTGCTTCACCACGGCAGGCCGTCGGCCGATAGTGTCCTCGTCGTGGACATCTCGCCCAGCGCCCTTCTTGAACGTTCGCGTACGCCCGGCGGCAAGAAGATGGTCCGCTACACGCTGGTCTCCGTCATCTCGGTGATGGTGTCGCTGGTCGTCCTGTTCGTCGCCCTGTACTTCTTCCACTGGTCGGCCCGGACGGCCAACATCGTGGCCGTGGGCGTCTCCGCCATCCCGTCCTACGCCCTCAACCGGGCGTGGGCGTGGGGCAAGACGGGCAGGTCGCACCTGTTCAAGGAGGTCGTGCCCTTCTGGGCCATGGCCTTCCTCGGCCTGGTCATCTCCACCTGGGCGGCGGTGTTCACGAAGGCCAACGCCCACTACATCACCACCTCCCGGCTGGGTGTGACGCTGCTGGTGATGGCGTCCAACATCGCCTCGTTCGGCCTGCTGTGGTTCGGCAAGTTCATGATCCTGAACAAGGTGCTGTTCGCCCACCGCCCGGCCGAAATCCACAGCTGAGCGCGGTGGACGGTCCCCAGGGGCGGGGCCCGTTCGAGCGGGCCCGGGCCGCCCTGGGGCGGGCCGACGGGCGGGCCGCGGCCGACGCCGTCGCCCTCTCCGACCGGCTGACGAAGCCGCGGGGGGCCCTCGGGGCCTTGGAGGTCCTCGGTGTGCGCCTGGCCGCCCTCGCCGGCGCCTGCCCCCCGCCGGTCCCCGAGCCGGCCACGGTGGCCGTCTTCGCCGGCGACCACGGCGTCCTGGCCGAGGGGGTGTCGCCGTGGCCGCAGGAGGTGACGGCCCAGATGGTGGCCAACCTGTGCGCCGGCGGGGCGGCCGTGAACGTGCTGGCCCGCCACACCGGGGCTCGGGTGGTGGTCGTCGACGTGGGAGTGGCCTCCGCCCTCGACGCCCCCGGCCTGGTCGTCCGCAAGGTGCGGGCGGGCACCGCCAACCTGGCCCACGGGCCGGCCATGACGCGGGACGAGGCGGCCCTGGCCCTCGGCGTGGGCGCCGCCGTGGCGGCCGAGGCCGTCGCCGGTGGGGCCCGCTGCCTGGTCACCGGCGACATGGGCATCGGCAACACCACGCCCTCGGCGGCCGTCGTCGCCGCTTTCACCGGGCGGGCCCCGGAGGAGGTCACCGGCCGGGGGACGGGCATCGACGACCGCACCTGGGCCCGGAAGGTCGAGGTCGTCCGGGCCGCCGTCGACCGGCTCCCGCCCGGCGCGGTCGACGACCCGCTGGGCGTCCTGGCCTCGGTGGGAGGGCTGGAGATCGCCGCCCTGGGCGGGTTCGTCGTGGGCGGGGCCGCGGCCCGGGTCCCGGTGCTGGTCGACGGGGTGGTGGCCCTGGCGGGCCTCCTGGTCGCCGCCGCACTGGCCCCCACGGCGGTGGACTTCTGCTTCGCCGGCCACCGCTCGCCCGAGCCGGGCGCCTCCGCCGCCCTCACCGCCCTCGGCCTCGACCCCGTGCTCGACCTGGGCATGCGCCTGGGCGAGGGCACCGGGGCCTGTCTGGCCCTGCCCGTGCTCCAGGCCGCGGCCAAGGTGCTCCGGGAGATGGCCACCTTCGACGGCGCCGGTGTGACCGACAAGACCTGACGTGGGCCCGGACATTCTCCGCGCCGCCCGGGCCGCCACCGGCTTCATGCCCGACGACGAGGGGCTGGCCCTGTACCGGGCCGGGCTGATCGCGGCCGCTGCCGGCCCGCTGCTGGAGATCGGTGGGTACTGCGGGAAGTCGGCGCTGTACCTGGGCGCGGCCGCGGCGGAGGCGGGCACGGTGCTCTTCTCGGTCGACCACCACCGTGGTTCCGAGGAGAACCAGCCGGGCTGGGAGCACCACGACCCGGGCCTGGTCGACCCCCGCACCGGGCGCATCGACACCCTGCCCGCGTTCCGGCGCACCGTAGAGGACGCAGGCCTGGAAGGGGTGGTGATCGCGGTGGTGGGGGACTCGCCGGTGGTGGCCGCCCACTGGCGGACGCCGCTGGGCCTGGTCTTCGTCGACGGTGGCCACGGGGCGGCCCCGGCGTCGGCCGACTACGAGGGCTGGGCCGGGCACGTCGCTCCCGGCGGGTTGCTGGCCGTCCACGACGTGTTCCCCGACCCGGCCGACGGGGGACGGCCGCCGTACGAGATCTACCTCCGGGCCCTGGCGTCGGGACGGTTCACCGAGGACACCGGTGCCGGCCACGGCTCGCTCCGCGTCCTGCGCCGGGTGGCGACATGACGGCCCGGCGACGGCGCCTGGGCGGAGTGGCCCTCGCCCTGGCGCTGGCCGTGCTCGGCGCCGGCTGTGGCGGCGACGACGGCCCTGTCACCGCCGTCGAGGTGGGAGAGGAGAAGGTCCCCGCCACCCGACTGGCCGACGCCCTCCAGGGCGTCTGCCAGGCGCGCGCCCACGCCGCCGTCGGCGACGTCGAGCAGGCCCGCCGCACCTTCTTCGACCGCTCGCACGACACCCTCCACGTGTTGGCCCTCGCCCTGGAGCCGGTCGACCGGGCGAAGGCGGGGGAGCTCCTCCTGGCCAAACAGCTGGTGGAGGCCGACCTGGAGTCCACCCCGGTGCGCGAAGGCCTGGCCCGGGACCTGGGGCGGCTGGGCGAGGTCACGCGGTCGGCACTGGCCCGGCTTGAGATCTCCACCCCGGCCTGCGAGTAATGGGCCGGTGACCGGTCGCCGAACCCCTCCGTGGTGGGCCGCCGCCGTCGTGGCATCGCTGGTGCTGGCCGCGTGCGGGTCCGACGCCAGCGGCTCGTCGAAGCCCAGTCCCGACGACCTCGTGGTGCAGGTGGCCAGCTTCGACCTGGCCGTGGGCCCGCCGGCCCGGTTCCTCGCCGGCGTCCTCACCGCCGACCAGCGCCTGGTGGCCTTCGGCAGCGTCGACATGCGGTTCTCCTTCCTGGGCACCCGGGAGGGCGGCGACCGGTCGCCGGCCGGCCCGGTGGTGAAGGCCCACTTCCTCCCCATCGCCGGCTCCACCGTCCCCGATCCTCCACCCTCGACCCCGCAGGCCGTCACCGCGTCGCAGGCCAGAGGCGTCTACGCCGCCCAGGCCGGCTTCGCCCGCGCCGGGTTCTGGCAGGTGGAGGTGTCCACCAGCCTTGGGGGCAGGGCCCGCACCGCCACCGGTGCCTTCGAGGTGCACGAGCGCCACGCCGTCCCCGCGCCCGGCGAACAGGCCCTGGCCACGGAGAACCTCACCCTCTCGTCGGCCGACGCCCCCCGTCCGGCCATCGACTCGCGCGCCGGCGGCGGCGACATCCCCGACGAGGACCTCCATCGGACCACCATCGCCGCCGCCCTGGCCGCCGGCCGCCCGGTCGTGGCCGTGTTCTCCACGCCCGTGTACTGCGTCAGCCGGTTCTGCGGCCCGGTCACCGACCTGGTCCATGAGCTGAGCCGCGACTACGGCGACAGGGCCAGCTTCGTCCACGTCGAGATCTGGCGCGACTTCCAGAACAAGGTCGTCAACAAGGCCGCCGCCGACTGGCTGGCCCGAGGCGAGGACCTCCAGGAGCCGTGGGTCTTCGTGATCGGCGCCGACGGCCGGGTGACGGCCCGCTTCGACAACGTGGTCAACCGGGCCGAGCTCGAGCCCCTCCTGCGCCCGCTCCCGGTGATCGGGGCGGCTGCGTAGGGACTAGACGCCGGCGATCGGCGCCGGCGGGCTGGCCGCCCGGCGCTGGTAGGACGGCAGGTGGGAGTCGTCCGGTGGTGGTGGCGTGCCCCCGGCCAGCCGGGCCTCGGCCCACCGGCGCAGGAGGTGCCCGTCGGGCAGGACGCCGACCACCGCCTCCAGGTCGGCCCGGCCTCCGCCGGGGTCGCCGGCGCCCAGGCGGGCCAGGCCCCGCCCGTAGCGCACCCGGGCGTCGTCGACCACTGGCGAGCGGACGTGGTCGAACGCGGCCAGGGCGTTGGCCGGTCGCTCCATCGACGCCAGGGCCAGGCCCAGGTTGGCCCACAGGCGCTGGGTGGTCTCGTCGTCGGTCTCCGGCGCCCGCAGGCCGTCCTCGGCCGCCACCACGGCCGAGTGCCACCGGCCCTCGATGACGGCCAGCCGGGCCCGGGCCAGGTGGACGCGGGCCGAGTTCGGGCAGGCGGCGGCGGCCTCGTCGAGGGCGGACCGGGCCAGGGAGGCGTCGCCGTAGCGGGCGTAGAGGGTGGCCAGGTCGAGGCGCAGGGCGACGTCGCCGGGGCGCTCGGCGATGGCCCGGTGCAGGCGGTCGAGCTCGTCACCGGCGCCGTGGTCGACGGCGAACTGCGTCCGGCGCACGGTGGCCCGCCACCATCGCCACATGACCGCCAGGGCCAGGAGGTGAACGGCGAGCGTCGCCCCACTGAGCACCGGCGTCCGGCCGAAGTCGTAGACGACCACCCAGTCGCCGAACGTGGCCGACAGGGACAGGATCGGATAGCCGACGAGGGTGAAGAGCACGACGAGGACGCCGCCCATCATCAGGATGTGGCGCAGCGGCGGGCGCAGGGCCGTGCCCCTCACCCCGGCCAGCGTCATGACCACGCCGACGAAGGCCCCGACCACGTTGCCGGCCACGGCGACGAACCAGTTCTCCCCGGCGGTCAGCCGCCCGCCGACGCTCACCGACCCCTCGAACAACCCATAGTGGAAGTCGAGCACCTGGGCCCCCACGGCCACCACGGCGGCCACGTGCCCGAGCTCGTGGAGCAGCACCACCACCGGGGGGACCAGGAACACCGCCACCTGCGTCCCCAGCCGGCGGTCGGCGGGCGTGAAGTCGGCGTCCCAGAACTGGGGCCACGAGCGCACCAGGGCGACGAGGGTGACGAACGCGGCGATGCCCAGGACGACGTCGACGAACCCGGTCCCGGCCTCCCCTGGCATGACCCGATCGTAGGGGCGCGCCGGCGGTACAGTCGGTCGCGGAGGGGACACCCCGGGAGTTCGCGTGGCGAGATACGACCTGGTCATCGTCGGGATGGGCTCGGGCGGCATGGTGGCCGCCGAGTTCGCGGCCACCATCGGGCTGCGGGTGGCGGTCGTGGAGAAGTCCCGGGTGGGCGGCGACTGCCTGTGGACCGGGTGCGTGCCCAGCAAGGCCCTGCTGGCGTCGGCCAAGGTGGCCCACACAATGCGGGTGGCCGACGCCTACGGGCTCCCGTCGGTGGAGCCGGAGATCGACACGTCGCTGGTGTTCAAGCGCATCCGCGCCATCCAGCAGGAGGTGGCCGCGGGCGACGACGACCCCGAGCGCTACCGGGCCATGGGCGTCGAGGTGCTCCACGGGTCGGCCCGGGTCACCGGACCGAACACCGTCCGCATCCTGGGCGACGAGGTGGCGGGCGGCGCCGACGTCGAGCTCGACACCCGGTTCATCCTCGTGTGCACCGGCAGCCGCCCCGTCGTCCCGCCCATCGACGGGCTCAGGGAGGCCGGCTTCCTCACCAGCGAGACCCTGTGGGACGTCGACCGGGCGCCCCGCAGCCTGGTCATGATCGGCGCCGGCCCCATCTCCACCGAGCTGTCACAGGCGTTCGTGCGGCTCGGGATCCGCACCACCGTGCTGCAGAAGGGGCCTCGGATCCTGCCCCGCGACGAGCCCGACCTGGTCGACATCCTGGTCGGTCAGCTCCGGGCCGAGGGGGTTGACCTGCGCTGCAACGTGGAGATCGAGAGGATCGTCGTCGCCGGCGACCGCAAGATCGTCCACGGCAGCGAGGACGGCGTGCCGACGCGATGGGAGGGCGACGAGCTGCTGGTGGCCACCGGGCGGCGGCCGAACGTCGAGGGCCTGGGGCTCGAGGACCTGGACGTCAAGATCACCCGCCGGGGGATCGAGGTCGACGAGCGCATGCGCACGAACGTCCCGTCGATCTACGCCGCCGGCGACGTGGCCGGCCGCTTCCTGTTCACCCACTCGGCCGGCTACGAGGCGGTGCGGGCCGTGCGCGACGCCTTCTACCCGGGCAAGGGCAAGGTCACCGACTTCGTGCCCTGGTGCACCTTCACCGACCCCGAGCTGGCCCACGCCGGCCTGACGCTGGCCGACGCCACCGAGAAGCACGGCGACGACGTCGACGTGTGGCGGATGGAGCTGTCGCACTCCGACCGGGCCAGGACCGAGGGGGCCACTGCGGGCGCCATCGTGGTGGTGACGGCCAAGGGCAAGGTGGTGGGAGCCCACATCCTGGCCCCGTCGGCCGGGGAGATGATCCACGAGCTGGCCCTGGCCATCAACGAGGGCATGAAGCTGTCGGAGATCGCCGGCCTGATCCACGTGTACCCCACCCTGTCCACCGGGATCGGCCAGCTGGCCGGCGAGGCCGCCTTCGAGGGGGCCAAGCGCCTCCGCTGGCTCGTCCGCAAGGAGCGCTGAGCCAGCCACAGCGGACCGGCGAATGCGGGCGGTTCGAGGACGGCGTGGTGGGGCGCCCGCCGTCAGCGGCGGGCGAGGTCGGAACCACCCGGGTGCCCGCCGCCATGATCAGTCATCAATCGTCGCCCTTGCCCTTGCCCTTGTTGTCGTTGCCCCGCCCGCGGGCGGGCGCGTCCGTCGTGGGCGACCGGGCGGGGGCGGCCGTGGTGGGTGGAGGTGCGGGTGCGGTGACGACGGGGGCTGGCGTGGCCACGCCGGGGACCTGCTGGAGCAGCTGCACGGCGGTGACCATGGCTCCGTCGGAGAGCTGGTCGTCGCGGTTCCAGGTGACCGCCGACACGATGAGGCCGGTGGCGGCCGGGCCGCCCCCACCCGCCTCCACCTGGTCGGCCACCCGGCGCAGCCCTTCGGCCAGGTCGGACGCCCGGGCCCCGTCGGCCGGCGAGAGCCGGTCGGCCTCCGCCCGCATGGCCCGGGCCAGCACGGCCCCCGGCGACGACGACTGGGCCCGGGACGGGGCCTGGGTGGTGGCGGGAGTCTCGTCGGTCCGAGTCCCCGGGTCGGTGTCGGGAGAGCAGGCCCGGAGCAGCAGCACCAGGGCGAACACGGCGACCCCGGCCACCAGGGCCAGGCGCACCCCGAGGGACGGCCGGCGCCGCCCGGCCACGGTCCCGGCCCCCGCACTCCGACCCAGAGCGGCGGTGTCGAGGACCATGGTGCGGTCCGGTCCACCCGCCGGGATCGGGTCCACGACGGTGACTGCCCCGCCCGACAGCCCGGCCAGCTCGGCGGCCATGTCGGCCGCCGACGCGAAGCGGCGGGACGGGTCGGTGGCCAGGGCCCGCTCCACGATCGCCACCAGGCCGGGGTCGAGGTCGGGGCGCACCTCGCCCAGGGGACGGTGCTCGCCGGCCGCCACCGCCCGGGCCACGGCCATGGCCGTCGTCCCGTCGAACGGCTTGAACCCGGTCAGGGCCTCGTAGAGCACCACACCGAGGGCGTACACGTCCGACCGGGGGCTGGCCGCCACCCCGTCCAGCTGCTCCGGGGCCAGGTAGGCGGGCGTTCCCAGCACCTGGCCGGTGACGGTCAGCTCCGACAGGCTCGACTCCTGCACGCTCTTGGCGATGCCGAAGTCGGCGATCTTGGCGTGGCCGTCGGCGGTCAGCAGGATGTTGCCGGGCTTGACGTCGCGGTGCACCAACCCGACGCGGTGGGCCTCGGCCAGGGCGGCCAGCACCTCCAGGGCCAGCGGGCGGACCTCCTCCGGCTCCAGCGGTCCCCGGGCGATGCGGTCGGCCAGGGTCTCGCCGGGCAGACGCTCCATGACGATGTACGGGACGCCCTCGTGCTCGCCGGTGTCGTACACCGCCACCGCATGGGGCGAGGTCAGGCGGGCGGCGGAGCGGGCCTCGGCCTCGAAGCGGGTCTTCACGTCGGCGCGGGCGGCCATGTGGGGCTGGAGCAGCTTGACGGCCACCGGCCGGTTCAGCCGGAGGTCGGTGCCGGCGTGGACGTCGGCCATGCCACCGCGCCCGATGAGGTCTTCGACCTCGTAGCGATCGGCGAGCACGGAGGGCGCGCTGCGGGGCAGGTCCACGGTCACACCGTAAGTCGGACTACCCGCCGCCCGCGACCGCTACTCGTCCAGCAGCGCGAGCAGGCGCTCGGGAGGGCGGGCGATGACGGCCCGGTCGCCGCGGATGACGATGGGCCGCTGGATGAGCACGGGATGGGCGGCCATGGCGTCGAGCAGCTCGTCGCGGCCGGCCGACTCCAGGCCGAGCTCGGCGTACACCGGCTCCTTGGTCCGGATCATCTCCCGGGGGTCGTCGGTGCCGAGCAGGCGCAGCACCCGCTCCAGCTCCTCCCGGCTGGGCGCCTGCTCCAGGTAGCGGACGTAGTCGGCGTCGACCCCCCGCTCGGCCAGCAGCCCCTGGGCCGTGCGGCAGTTGCTGCAGGCGGGGTTGAAATAGACGGAGACGTCCATACCCGCCAATCTACGGGGCATGCGGTCTGCTCTGGTCACCGGAGGTACGGGCTTCATCGCCGCCCGCCTCATCCCGGCCCTGATGGACGACGGCTGGCAGGTGCGGACGTGCGGCCGCCGTCCCCGCCCGGACACCCTGCCCGAGGAGGTCGACTACCAGCGGGCCGACCTTGCCGGAGACGACGATCTGGCGCCGCTACTCGAAGGGGTGACGCACGTCTTCCACCTGGCCGGGGCGTCGAGCTCGCAGTCGTCGCAGGAGGAGATGGAGCGCTCGAACGTGACGGGGACGGCCAACCTGCTGGGCGCCGCCCCCTCGGGCCTGGAGCGGTTCCTCTACATGAGCTCCACGTCGGTCTACGGCGAGGAGGTGCAGCTCCCCTCGCCGGTGACCGAGGACGTCGAGCCCCAGCCCAGCCGCGGCTACGGCAAGGCCAAGTGGCAGGCCGAGCAGGAGGTGTGGCGGCACGGCAAAGACGGGATGCCGGTCACGGTGCTGCGCCCGGTCAGCGTCCACGGGCCGGGCAGCATCAAGCTGCTGGCCAGCGTCATCCTCGACGTGGCCATCGAGCGCTACGCGGGGAACACCCGCCTGCCGGTCCCGACGCCGGCCATAGAGCAGCGGCTGATCCACATCGACGACCTGATCCGGGCCTGCCTGCACCTGGCCGCCCACGACGACGCCGTGGGCCGGGCCTTCAACGTGGTGTCGGGCGTCTACCCCACCAGCCACGAGATCGCCTCGCTGGTGGCGGCCGAGTTCGCCATGGAGGTCGACATCGTCGACGACCCGCACGCCGGACCGTCCTACGACGAGCGGTCGGAGATCCGCGAGCGCATGCTGGCCGACGGCATGGAGCCGCACATCCTGCTGACCGAAGAGCGGTTCCGGTTCATGCGCAAGGCCAACCGCAACAACCGGTTGAGCATCGACGCCCTGCTGGGCACCGGGTTCCGGCTGGAGTCAGCCGACGTCGCCGACGCCGTCCGCAACGACGTCGCCTGGTACCGGCAGCACCGCTGGATCATCTGAAGCGCCCGACGGCGACGTCAGGCCCACCAGGAAGGGGTTGGCGCGGCGCTCGTGGCCGATGGTGGTGGTCGTCCCGTGGCCCGGGAGGACCCTGACCTCGTCGTCCAGCGGGAGGATCTTGGTCGCCATCGACTCCAGCAGGGCGGCGTGGGACCCTCCCGGGAGGTCCGTGCGTCCGACCGAGCCGGCGAAGAGGTGGTCGCCGCTGAACAGCACCGGCGCCTCGCCGTCCACCTCGAGCAGGAAGCACACCGAGCCCTGGGTGTGGCCGGGGGTGTGGATGGCGGTGAAGGTCATGCCCGCGCCCGACACTCGCTGACCGTCGTCGAGCCCGCACAGCAGCTCCGGCGGGCGCAGGTCGAGGCCCTCGTACTCCAGCAGCTGGCCCAGGGTGCCGCTGGTGCCGACGGGGTCCAGGAGCATGTGGCGGTCGGCGTCGTGGATGTGCACGGGCACCGGGACGTCGGTCTCGACCGCGCGGACCACCTCGGGGATGCCGCCCACGTGGTCGACGTGGCCGTGGGTGCCGAGCAGGGCCACCAGGCGCAGGTCGTGCTCGACCAGGTGGGCGAGGATCACCCCCGGGTTGGGCGGGGCGTCGACCAGCACGCACTCGCCGCCGGGGCCGTCCGGGGCCACGAACCAGGCGTTGGTCCCGGCCAGCCACAGCTGCATGCCCTCGATCACTGCGGGTCCTCCTCGGGCGGCCGGCGGGCCAGGATGCCGGCGATGCGCCGCGGCCGGGGGTCGGCCTCGATGTCCTCCAGCGGCAGGGGGAGGGGGATCGACCAGTTGGGCCACTGGTCGGTGGTGCCCGGCATGTTGGGGCGCTCCTTCACGGCCAGGGCGTCGTCGAGGGCGGCGGTGACGAGCATCGACGGGGTCGACGCCAGCAGCCGGCACGTGCCCGCCACCACCTCGTCGGGCGGGGCGTCGTCGCTCAGACCCAGGGTGGTGGCCAGCCGGTCCCGAATGGCCTTGGTGGACTCCTCGTTGGGCTCCAGCCCGATGCGCCGCTGGTCGTCGAGGTCGCTGCCCGTCCACAGCCCGGCCACGGTCGGCAGGTCGTGAGTGGTGACCGCGGCCAGGGCCCGCTCCGGGTACTCCTCCGGGGGCCCGTCCTCGAACCACACCAGCCGGTAGGACAGCACGTTGCGGTCGGCCAGCTCGTCGCGGACGTGCGGCTCCACCGTGCCCAGGTCCTCGCCGACCACGTAGGCGCCGGCCCGGTGGCTCTCCAGGGCGACGATGTCGAGGAGGTCGGCGGCCGGGTAGCGGACGTAGGCGCCGTCCGCCGCGCTCGCGCCCTCGGGGATCCAGAACAGGCGGAACAGGCCCATCACGTGGTCCAGGCGCAGGCCGCCGGCGTGGCCCAGGGCGGCGCGGATGGTCTCGATGAACGGCACGTAGCCGGCGGCCCGGAGCTTCCACGGGTCGAACGGCGGCAGCCCCCAGTCCTGGCCCTGGGTGTTGAACTCGTCGGGCGGGGCGCCCACCTTCATGCCCAGGGCGAAGGAGTCCTGCCACAGCCAGGCGTCGATGCCGTCCGGGTCGACGCCCACCGCCAGGTCCTGGACCATGGACAGGTGGGCTGAGGCCGCGCCCAGCTGACGGTCGATCAGCCATTGCAGCCACTGGTGAAACCGGACCTCGTCGGCGCGCTCGGCCCGGAACGTGGCCACGTCGGGGTGGTCGGGATGGCGTAGGCCCTCGGGCCAGTTGCGCCAGCCCCGGCCGTGGGTGGTCGTCAGCACCGAGAAGGTGGCGAACCCGTCCAGCGCCGGCCCTTCCTCGTCGCAGTAGCGGTCGAAGGCGGCGTCGCCCGGGAATCGCCGCCACAGCCGGTCGAGGGCGTCCATCTTCAGCCCGAAGACGGCGTCGCGGTCGATGCGCCCGTTGCCGTTGAGGGCCCGGCCGGCGGAGGCGAGCTCCTCCAGCTCGGCGCCCAGGGCACCGGCGCCGGGGACGTCCTCCACCCGCAGGTACAGCGGGTTCCGGAACCGGCGGCTGCTGGGGTAGTAGGGGCTGGCCGTCTGGGGCAGGCCGGGGAGGGCGGCGTGCAGGGGGTTGACCAGGACCAGCCCGGCGCCCAGGTCGGCGGCCGACCAGCGGGCCAGCTCGGCCAGGTCTCCGAGGTCGCCCATGCCCCAGCTGCGGCCGGATCGGAGGGCGTAGAGCTGCACCGCCCAGCCCCAGGAGCGGGCGTCGGCCGGGAGGCAGCACCGCCCCGGCGTGGCCACCAGCGCCGTCTCCGACCCATCGTCCAGGTCGACCAGCGTGTGGTACCCGAGCGGCAGGTCCGGCGGGAGGCCGTCGTCGACCTGCAGGCGGGTGCCGTCCTCGAGCGTCAGCTCGGCGGGGGTGTCGACCGACGGCGACCTCCCTGGGCCGGTGAACCGGACCCGGCCCGGAGGCGGCGAGTCGTCCTCTCCACCGTCACTGGACATGGCTCCGAGGATGGCCTCGACGGTGGTCGGCGGCGCGGTGCGCTCCGCCCCCCCGGCGTCCTCGTACGTGGCCTGGAGCCCCCACCGCGCCGCCCTGTCGTCCACCCTCAGTGCCCCGCGACCGGTGCGGCCGCCTCGGCCATCGGCCCCACGCGCCGCCGCTGGCCGTCCCGGTTGAGCAGGGCGATGCCACCCACGGTGAGCAGCCCACCGGCGACCAGTCGCAGGTGGAAGTCCTCCCCGAGGAACAGCACGCCCACGGAGACGGCCACCACCGGCACCAGGTAGGTCACCGCCGAGGCCACGGTGGCGCCGAGCTCGGCGATCGACCGGTAGTTGAGGACGTAGGCGAAGCCGGTCCCGAAGACCCCGAGCAGGGTGATGGCGGCCACCCGCCGGGGAGTCAGGGAGATCCCCTGGCTGGCGGTGGTGGCCACGGCGACCGGCGTCAGCAGGATGGTGGCCATCACCAGCTGACCGGCCGCCGCCACCAGCGGCGGGATGGAGACCAGGTGGGCCTTGGTGTAGGTCATGGCCAGGCCGTAGCACGCGCCCGCGGCCACCGCCGCGGCCTCGCCGGCCAACGACGACCCGGCCAGGTCGTCGCTCCCGACCCCGGCGGCCACACCCACGCCGGCGAAGCCGAGGGCCAGCCCGGACCACTGCCAACCCCGCAGCCGCTCGCCGAGCATGGCGGCCACGAACAGGGCTGCGAACAGCGGCGTGGACGCGTTCAGCACCGCGGTCAGGGCGGAGGTGATGTGCTGCTCGCCCCACGCCAGCAGGGTGAAGGGCACGGCGCTGCCGGTGAGTGCCACCACCGTGAAGTGTCGCCACCACGTGCGCTCGGTCGGCAGGCGCAGCCCCTTGGCTCGCATGACGGCCAGCAGCACCACCATGCCCAGGGCGATGCGGGTGGCGGCCACGGTGGACGGCGTCATCCCCGCCACCGCCACCTTGATGAACAGGAACGACCAGCCCCAGATGAACGCCAGGAGGGCCAGCCGTCGCACCGGGCGAGTGTACGGGTGGACGGGGAGGCGCCGGCCCGCTTTCAGCGGGCGGTGGGGTCGCCGACCAGGCGCCGGTAGCCGCACATGGCCGGGCACTCGAGCATGCCGTGGCTGGCGCCGAGGCGGCGGTAGGCCAGCCGCAGCTCGCAGGTGGGGCAGGAGTTCTCCCGCTGCTGGCGGCGCATGTCCTGGTAACGCAGGTACCCCATGATCGCCATGGGGACCGCCGGCAGGAGGGCGAAGAGGGGAGCCGGCCCGACGGCGCGCAGCATCACGCCGAGGGGCACCATCACCCCCATCACGATGAGCGCCCGGCGCACCACAGTCCCAGCTTCGCGCCCGGCCGGTACACTCTCTGGTCCCATGTCCCGCTGGTTGGTCGAACGCAGATTGTCCGAGTCGGCCGAACGGCTCAAGCGGCTGCGCGGCGAGCTGGCGGTGGTCGAGGAGCAGCTGGCGTTCATGGCCGAGGCCGCCGACGAGACCCGCCTGCGCGCCCTGGTGTCGGAGACGCCCCTGGCCGACAAGGAGCACCGGGAGGCCCAGAAGCACGCCGACGCCATGGCCCGCCACAAGGCCGACCTGCTCACCCAGGTGCGCGAGGTCGAGCGGACCCAGGACGAGCTGCTCGACCGGCTCGTGACAGAGGCGCGCTGAGCCTCTTTTGGCCCCCACCCGCATCCTGATCGCCGAGGACGAAGCCATCATCCGGCTCGACCTGAAGGAGACCCTCGAGGAGGAGGGCTACGAGGTCGTGGGCGCCGTCGGCCGGGGCGACGAGGCCGTGGCCCTGGTGCGCGAGCTCTCCCCCGACCTGGCCATCCTCGACATCAAGATGCCGGGCATGGACGGCATCACCGCGGCCAAGGAGATCGCCGGTAACCGACGGGCGGCGGTGCTCATCCTCACCGCCTTCAGCCAGCGCGATTTGGTCGAGCAGGCCACCGCCGCCGGTGCCATCGGCTACCTGGTCAAGCCCTTCCAGAAGAGCGACCTGATCCCGGCCATCGAGGTGGCCATGGCCCGGTTCCGCGACGTCAAGGCCCTGGAGGCCCAGGTCGAGACGGCCAAGGAGCAGCTCACCACCCGCCGCATCGTGGAGCGGGCCAAGGGCGTGCTCATGGACCGCCACCAGATGAGCGAGGCCGACGCCTTCACCTTCATCCAGCAGACGGCCATGCGGGAGCGGTGCAAGATGCGCGAGATCGCCGAGCGCGTGCTCGACGGTTCGCTCACTCCTTGACCAGCGGGGTCGCCCCTTCCGACCCCTTCACCGCGTGGCCCCCGAACTGCTGGCGCAGGACGGCCACCACTTTCATGGCCGGTGAGTCCTCCTGGCGGGACGTGAACCGGGCGAACAGGGCGGTGGCCAGCACGTTGGCCGGCACCCCCAGGCGCACGGCCTCCTCCACCGTCCAGCGGCCCTCGCCGGAGTCCTCGGCGTAGCCCCGGATGCGGTCGAGCTCGGGGTCCTCGGCCAGGCCCAGGGCCAGCAGCTCGAGCAGCCAGCTGCGCACGACGCTGCCCTGTCCCCACGCGTTGACGACGGCAGGGACGTCGATGCCGAGCTCCGACGCCCGCAGCAGCTCGTAGCCCTCGCCGTAGGCGTGCATGAGCCCGTACTCCACGCCGTTGTGGACCATCTTGGTGAAGTGGCCGGCGCCGACGGGCCCGGCGTGCACGAACCCCCCATGGGGAGCGAGGGCGTCGAAGGCAGGCCGGAGCCGGGCCACGTGCTCCGCTTCGCCCCCGACCATGAGGCAAAACCCCTCCTGCAGGCCCCAGACGCCGCCACTCACCCCGGCGTCGATGAAGCCGATGTCGCTCTCGGCCAGCATGCCGCCCCGGCGGATGGAGTCCTTGTAGTTGGAGTTGCCCCCGTCGACCACCACGTCGCCCGGCTCCAGGAGCCCGGCCAGCTCCTGCACGCTTTCCTCGGTGGGCTGGCCCGACGGCACCATGACCCACGCCACCCGAGGCGTGGGCAGGGCCTGGACCAGGTCGGGGATCGTGGGCACCTCCGTCACGTCCGGGCGGACGTCGAACCCGACCACCTCGTGACCGTGGCGGCGGAGCCGCTCGGTCATGCCCGCACCCATGCGCCCGAGCCCGATCATGCCCAGCTTCACTGGCTGCCTCCTCGCCTCGTCGCCGGCCAGGTTACGGCCCGGCGACGGGCAGCTCTCAGGAGCAGCCCTGGATCTGGGCGACTGTGTTCTTCAGGCCCCGACCGGGAGGTCGTCACCACGGACCCGTTGGTCTCGAAGACATGCTCAGGTGCTGCAGGCCGGCGTCGGCGGGGTGTAGACGAGGCAGTGGCCGCCGCTGAGTAGGGGTGGCCCTCGACCCGGATCCTTACCGGGTGCGCCCGCTGGACTCGTCCTCGGTGCTGCCCTTCCCGATGCCGGAGACCGTCTTCACCTCGGGTCCCGTGTGGCCCACGTCCACCCGGGCGATCCGGCCGTCGATGAGCATGAAGGCCAGGTCGTCCGGCGCCCTGACGGGTAGGCGTAGTGGCACTCGGGCCCGTACGGGTCGGACGGGTTGAGGTGGATCGGCTTGCCGGCGGCGGCCGACGCCTGGTCGAGCGTCATGCCCACGTCCACCGCCCGGATGCCGCCGAGGCGGAGCGCGAAGCCGCCGAGAGGGTCGCTTTCGGTTGCTTCTTGGCGTCGTGGTCGCAGGGGCGGTCGGCGTCGTCCCGGCGGGCACTGTGACGACCGTGTTGTCCGACCGCAGCGGTTCGTCGTCGCCCAGCAGGTTGGTCCCGAGAGCTGCGACGCCGGCGAGCGTGGCCACCGCGGCGCGACGATCGTCCAGGACCGCCGCTGCCGGCCTCGAGGATCGGCGGTGGTGGGGCATCGCCCCGCCGTGCTCGACAGGGAGCACAGCGACGTCATGGTCCGGCGTATCGAGGCCATTTCGCCAGCGAGGGCTCCGGCTTGTGGGCGGTGGAGGTGACCGCAGGTCGGCGTTCATCGGCTTCGTCCGCCTCTCCCGGCCGCAGTTTGACGCCCACCTCACCCCGGCCGTCGAGGTCGCGTGGCGCCTGGCTCGCCCGCAATGGGGCCACGGCTACGCCACCGAGGCGGCCCCGAGCGCCCTGGCCTACGGCTTCGGCGTCCGCAGGCTGGCCGAGATCGTGTCCTTCACCGTCCCCGACAACCTGCCGTCACGGGCGGTCATGGGGCGC
>JALYGL010000225.1 GCA_030777125.1 Actinomycetota bacterium | reverse complement strand
GCCGAAGCGTCGAGCGTGGTGGAGGACAACGGCCCTCTCGTGGCGCTGCACCCTGGCGCCACCGACCCCCGTCGAAGATGGCCCCCCGATCGCTTCGCTGCCGTCGGCGACGCCCTCGCCGACGCCGGCGCCGCGGTGGTGGTTACCGGCTCGGCCGCCGAGGGGGACCTGGTCGCCGCCGTGGTCGGGGCCATGCGCAACCCAGCCACGGGCCTTGCCGGGCGGATCTCGATCGGTGGGCTCGCCGCCCTTCTGGCCCGGTCCAGCGTGGTGGTGGGCAACGACACCGGACCGCTCCACCTCGCCGCCGCTGTCGGCACGGCCACCACCGGGGTGTTCTGGTGCGGCAACCTGGTCAACGCCGGCCCGGCCACCCGTGCCCGCCACCGTCCCTCCATCTCGTGGATCCTCGACTGCCCGGTCTGCGGGAGGAGCTGCATCACCGACAGGTGCGACCACGACGAGCCGTTCGTCTCGGGCGTGACCGTGGACGAGGTGCGAGCGTCGGCCCTCGAGCTGTTCCACCTGGCCACCGACGGAGCTCGCTCCGGCCGGTGACCAGGGTGGCCGGCCTACGCTTCGGGGGTGACCGAGCCGCTCGACGACGAGACGCTCGCCTTCGCCCAGCGGGTGTTCGACCTCGCCCGGGAAGGGGCCACGGCCGAGCTCGCCGGCCTCCTCGACGCCGCGCTGCCCCCGAACCTGACCAACCACAACGGCGACACGTTGCTGATGCTCGCCGCCTACCAGGACCACCCGGCGACGGTGAGGATGCTCCTCGAGCACGGGGCCGACACGGCGCGGGTGAACGACCGGGGCCAGACCGCCCTCGGTGCCGCGGTCTTCCGGCGGTCGGAAGCGTCCGTGCAGGCCCTGCTGGCTCATGGTGCCGACCCTGGCCTCGGTGCACCGTCGGCGCGGGAGGTGGCGGCGTTCTTCGACCTGCCCGACATGCTCGCCCTGCTCGGCTCCACCTGAGACACGAGCCGGAACTCCAACGAGGGCCGATGGCGTGAGTGACGCCCCGCTGTTGCTGGGGCTCGACGTGGGCACGAGCCGCATCAAGGCGCTCCTGGTCGACGAGCGGGGCGCCGAGCTCGGGCGGGCCTGGGTACCCACGCCGTTCCGGACCGATGCCACCGGCACCGAGATGACCCACGCAGCACTGCAATCGGCGGTGGGCGAGGTGGTCGCCCGCCTCGGACCGTCGATCGAGCGGGTGGAGGCAGTGGGTGTGGCCGGGTTGGCCGAGAGCGGCGCCCCCGTCGACCGCCAGGGGCAGCCTCTGGCCTCGATCATCGCTTGGCACGATCCTCGGGGGGCGGCGACCGTCGAGGTGCTGGAGCACCGCTTCGGCGACGAACTGCCCTCCCTCATCGGTCAGCGCCTGCGGACGGTGTCGTCGGTGGCCAAGCTGGGCTGGCTCGTGGGCGAGGGCCTACGGGGCGTGGACCGGTGGCTCGGAGTTCCGGAGCTGTGCCTGTTCGCGCTCACCGACACCTGGGCGACCGACTTCTCCCTCGCCGCCCGGAGTGGGTGCTACGACGTCGGTCGTCGCCGCTGGCTCCCCGAGGTCGCTCAGGCCGTGGGCATCGAACCGGCGGTGCTTCCTCCCGTGCGCCCGGCGGGCGAGGCGTTGGGTCGGGTGTCCGAGCCGGGAGCGGCATGGTCGGGGCTGCCGGGTGGCATCCCGGTCACCCTTGCCGGCCACGACCACCTCTCGGCGCTTGCGGGGTGCGGGGCGGAGGTCGAGGACCTGGGCAACTCGGTCGGCACCGCCGAGACCGTGGTCGGGAGGTCGGCCCGGTTCCCGGAGGTGAGCCGAGCCCTGGCCCACCGGGTGGCGGTCACGCTGATGCCGGATGGCGCCGGCTGGGCGCTGTTGGCCAGCGCGGCGCGCTCGGGTCGGGTCCTCGAGCTGGCGGCCACGGCCCTCGGTCGGTCCTTCGCCGAGCTCGACGCGCTGGCAGAGGCGGCGACCCCGATCGATGCAGCCGACCTGGTGACCGAGCTCCGATCCGGTGACGCCTCGGGCCTGGCGCCGGAGGAGGATCCGGGTGAGGTGTGGGCCGGGCTCCTGGACGCCCTGGCGGCGAGCACGGCCGAGGCAGTGGATCGGGTCGGCGAGGTGGTCGGGCCGGCTCCCCGAGTGGTCGTCTTCGGCGGTGGCAGCCGGAGCCGGCCGTGGCTGGTGGCCAAGGCTCGGCTGTGCTCGGTCCCGGTGTGGCGCTCGACGACCGACGACGCCGCCGCCCGCGGCGCGACCGCGCACGCCGGGGCGGCCGCCGGCTGGTGGTGTGCAGCGAGCGACGCTCCCCGAG
>JALYGL010000224.1 GCA_030777125.1 Actinomycetota bacterium | reverse complement strand
GCGCCGGGGGCCGGGGGTCGGGCAGGGCGGCCAGGGCGGCCTGGGCCGCGACCACGGCCTCGACCTGCCGGAGCCGGCCCTCGGCTTCGCGCCACCCTTCGGCTTCGGGCTTGAGCACGGCCAGCCGGGCCGCGTCCCGGTCGAGCCCGACCAGCTCGGCCGCCAACCGGCGGACCTCGGCGGCCGCCTTGTCGTGCTGCTCTCTGACGCTCCTGCCCTCGGCGACGACCCGTTCGTGCTCCTGCCTGAGCTCGTCGACCCGTTGGTACCCGCGGACCGCCGCCTCCAGCTTCTCCCTCGCGGCCACGGACGCAGCCTCGTCGTCGGTGGCCTGCTGCTCGAAGGCGGCCGCGGCCACGTCGGCGTCGGCCGCCTCGACCCGGAGTCGCTCGAGTTCGGGCAGCACGGACCGGAGCCGCTCGAAGCTCTGCTGGCTGGCGCGGGCGTCCTTGCGAGCCAGGTCGCGGGCGGCGTCGAGCGGGGTGATGCCCAGCAGCTGGAGGATGAGGTTGCGCCGTTCGGCCGGTCTCTGCTCGCTGAACGCGGCCAGCTGCTTCTGCTCGGCGAACACCGACGCCCGGAAGGCGGCGTCGTCCATGCCCAGGATGGAGTGGACATAGCGCCCGGTGTCGCGGACACCTTCGGACACCTGCAGCCCGTCGGCGTGGGCCTCGGCCTTCACCGTGGACGCGGGCCCGGAGATGGTGCGCCGGACCAGGTACATGTGGCCCTCGTGCTCGAACTCGACCTCGGTGACGCAGTCGGCGTTGACGCCCGAGGTCCGCACCTCGTCGAGCGCCGTGCGCGACTTCCCGTACAGCGAGAACCGGATGGACTCGATGAGCGCGGACTTCCCGGCTCCGTTCGCCCCGTAGATGCCGACCAGGCCGGGCGGGATCTCGAGGTCCAGAGGGCCCTCGTACACCCGGTAGTTCCGGAGGTACAGGCGGGTCACCCTCATCTCAACCCACCGACTCCTCGACGGCGCGCGCCAGGTAGTCGTCGCCCATGCGCCGGATGCGGTCGCGGTCGAAGCCGGCCAGGTCCTGGCCCTCGACGTAGCCGGCCCACTGGGCCGGGAGGGACTGGAGGTCGGGCAGCTCGACCCTGTTCTGGGTGGACGCGAACTGGGGCTCCAGCTTGAGCAGCAGGGCGGCGCCGGCCGCGTCGTGGACGGCGTTGAGGTCGAGCATCCGGTACGCCTCGGCGTCGATCCCCTCCAGGTACAGCCGGGCCACCGCTCCTTCGGGCACCGCCGCGGCCCGCTCGAGCACCAGGGTCTCGACCTCCGAGGGCGACAGCCCCAGGGCGTAGACCGGCTCGAGGGTCACCAGCGGCCGTTGGCCGGTGAGCGCGACGTGCTGCAGCTCGCCGGTGTCGGTGTCGAGGACCACGATCCCCTTGGGCTTCTCCGGGTCGTCGGCGAAGGAGAACGTGTCGGTGGAGCCGGCGTACCAGATGCCCGCGGTCACCCGGGTGTGGAAGTGATAGTGGCCGAGCAGCACCAGGTCGGAGCGCAGGAGGCTGGCGTCGACCTCGATCTCGTTGATGTCGGCGTGGCTGGGCTCCACCTGCGGCACCCTCGGATGGGTCAGCAGCAGGTTGGTGCGGTCCAGGCTCCGACCGGCGTCGGCCCGGGCCAGGGCGTCGAGCGTGGCCTCCACGGTGAGCATCTGGGGTACGGCGTGCACGACCAGGCCGGGGAGCTCGAATCGCTCGTAGGCCATGCGGTGGGCGAAGTGCATCTCCGGAAATGTGTCGGCCAACGCCGAGTAGGGAGTGCCGGTGCCGGGCAGCCGGGGCGTGTCGTGGTTCCCCGTGATCAGGGCCAGCGGGACCCCGTGCTGGCGGATGCGGGTGAGTGTCCGCTGGACGATGCGGAACGACCGGTACGTGGGCCGGGGGTGGTCGAAGATGTCGCCCAGCCACACCACCAGGTCGGGCGACTGGGCCAGGGCCAGGTCGATGGCCGCCTCGAACGACACCTCGAAGTCGCGCTCGCGCTGGTTGACCCCGTCGGGCGTGGTGAACGGGTAGTAGGAGCGCCCGAGATGGGCGTCGCCCAGGGCGGCGATTCTCACCTTCGGGACATCCGATCAGTCGACCAGCGCGGCCACGTTGGCCGGCACGACCGGTCGGGGGACGGGCGGGGGCGGGCACGACCGCAGCACATCGGCGTAGAGGTGGACTCTGGCCGGGACCGCGAACGGCGCCTCCAGGTTGGCGATGAGGCACTCCCCCGGCATGAGGGTCTGGATCTCGGGACCGAGGGCGGCGATGTCCTGCTTCGACGAGGAGCGAAGGATGTTGCGGTCCTTCTCGTCGGCCAGGCCCAGGATGAAGAAGGTGTTGAACTGGCTGAGGAGCTCGCCGTCGAGCAGCTTCGGCTGCTGGGTGATGGCGCACAGGCCGACCTTGAACTTGCGGCCCTCGCGGGCGACGCGCGGGAAGACGTTGGACTCCCGGTCCTTGCTGGC
>JALYGL010000223.1 GCA_030777125.1 Actinomycetota bacterium | reverse complement strand
GGCCCGCACCGCGGCCAAAGCAGCGGCGGCGGCCTCGGCTAGGCGGTCGGCGGCCGTCAGCCGGGCCGCCACCGCCTCGAGGGCGTGGAGGCGGAGCCGGTGCCAGTCCTCAGCCTCGATCACGGCCCAGTCTTCGTACCAGCCCGGCAGCAGATCGCTCGAGAGGGCCGACACGGCGGCCCCGCCGATGTCCCGGTCGGATGGCGTGGCGTCGCGGTCGATGAGTCTCCGGGCGAGAGACTGAGACTGCTGCACGTCGACGACCACGCCGTCGGCCAGCCCGAGGTCGACTGCGGTCACCTTGACCGCGCGACGGGATGGTCCATCGAGACGCGACACGGCCGATCGAAGGCTGGCGCCAGCATGCTCGTCGGTGGACTCCGGCCACAGGGTCCCGGCCACATGGGTGCGCGTCACCACCTGGTCGCGCAGGGCGAGAAAGGCGAGCAGCCGCTGGGAGCCGGCCGAGATGCCCAGCAGGGCATCTCCTCCCACGGAGAAGACGAAACCCCCGAGAAGGGAGAGTTTGCTGTAGTCGCCCATTCGCTCAGTCAAGACTTTCACGCCAGTATGGCAGGAGGTCGCTCTGTCCGCTTTGAACGCATTGCCCTACCTCCGAAGAGGGACCGCGGACCGCCCTTCTGGGGCCCTCACCCTGCGACGATGCCTCCGGACATCATCCCGGGCTCCGGCCTTCGGAGGGGACGGGATCCACTCGACCATTCGATCGTCGCAGGGGTGGTCACGCGGCGGTGACGCGGCGGTCACGGCCGATCCGCGAGGTTGCCGGTGATGACAACCGACTTCGCCCGGGCACCACTTCGCACCGCACGCGCCACCACGCAGGTAAGGACCCCCGTCCTGGCCGGCGCCCTTCTTCTGGCGGTCTTCTTGATGTTGGCCTGGGGGGCTCTGCGCGACACCGCCCATGGCCAGAGCGCCACCCGCGAGGCCCGAGCGGCGGGCGAAGCGGACGCAATTGGACGGCAAGCGGCCACCGGTCTGTCTTCGGTGGAGCGGGCGAAGAGCACCGTGTCCTCACCCGCGTCCACTGCCCGCATCGTGGCCGACGTTCCTTCGACGCCGGCTCGCGTCCGGGCGTCCGCACCGGTGAGGGCGACGACCGCCGTGACCCCTCGGGAGGTCGCGCCGGCGCCCAGCCCTCCGGACGCCACTCCCGCGCCGAGCCGGGTCAGGACGCCGCGGGCCGCCACCGCCGTTCCGCCTCAGGTGGTGGCTGAAGCTGCGACCAGCGAAGCCAGCTCGACGATCCTTCGACCTGTCGTCGCCGGTGCTCCGGCACCGGTTGTCGACACCGGCCTCCCCGGAGTGGTCGAGCCGATCGACTCCTCGGCGGTAGTGGTCGGGACTCCGCCGACTGAGGCGCTGCAGACCAGCCTGAGCGCCGCAGCCGTCGAGAACGACAGCGTCAGTCGGACCGACGCGGTGGCCCCCCTCGAGCCCGCTCCTGAGGTGGCGACGGCCATGGACGCCGCCGCACCTGCTCCGGCCGACTCCGTGCCCGTCGTCACCGCCGCGGCCGCCCCCGCCGTCAACCAGTGCAACGGCACTGACAACGTCGGGGGTCAGGCGGTGGAGTGCGACGTCACCATCGTCAACAACCTGGACCTGGCCACCGGTGAGACGAGTTCCACCACGACGCTCAGGGAATGTCACGGCGCGGCCAACGCCGCCCCGACGTGCACCACCACGATCACGGAATCGGACGAGCTCGTCACCTCGGTCGACCAGTGCAACGGCTCGGGGAACGGCGGCGGTGGCACGGTCACCTGCAACGTCGCCGTCACCAACAACATCACCGTCCCCGCGACGGCTACGCCCCCGGTCGTTGCCCCCGTCACGGTCAACCAGTGCAATGCCTCCGGGACCGGCGGCGGGACGGAGCCGACAACCGCCTGCACCCCCTTCCCGGCCAACACGACGAACGCCACCGTCACCCAGTGCAATGAGGCTGGTACCGGCGGCGGCGGCACCATGCGGGTCGAGTGCACCGTCCTGCCCGGTTCCACCGAGACCTCGGCGCTGCCCGTCACGGTCAACCAGTGCAACGGCTCCGGGAACGGCGGTGGCGGCTACGTGACCTGCACCACCTCGGTCACCAACAACATCATCACCGCTCCCCCCGTCGTGGTGCCTCCGCCCGACACCACGCCTCCGCCCGACACCACGCCTCCGCCGGTCGTCGTCGTGCCTCCGCCGGTCGTCGTCGTGCCTCCGCCGGTCGTGGTCGTGCCTCCACCGATCGTGGTCGTGCCTCCGCTAGTCGTGAACCCGCCGGTGGTCGTGAACCCGCCGGTGGTTGTCAACCCGCCGGTGGTTGTCAACCCGCCGGTGGTCGTGACGCCGGCCACCGGACTGGTCACCCCGGCGTCGGTCACCCCGGCGTCGGTCACCCCGGCGTCGGTCACCCCGGCGTCGGTCACCCCGGCTCGATCGGCCGGTCGGGCGGCCCCGGCTGTCACCCGCTTCTCGGGGCCCGCCGCCTCAGTAGCCGGTAGGACGTCGTCGGCGCTCGCCGGCACCACGGCGGCAGACCGCTCGGGTGGGTCGCAGGGGTCGGGCAAGCTGGCTCGCACCGGCGCCGACATCGCACCGATGCTGCTGCTGGCGATGATGAGCCTGGCCCTCGGCGGCCTGGCCCTCATCGTGTCGAGGCGGCCGGCCGGGCGCACCGGCCAGACCGCGAGCTTCTAGACGCACGCCCCCCGGGCGCCCACGGCGGGCGCCCGGGGCGGACCGAAGGCCTCCGCATGGAGCCGTGGCCGCCGACCGGGTCGGGGCTGCGTGACCTACGGTGAGGTCGTGAGCCGGCTTCGAGCCGCCCCCGCGGTCCTCCTCGCGTTCCTCGGCCTCGTCGTCACCGACCTGGGCCGGGAAGGCGCCACCGGGGCGCCGACGTCGCAACCGTCGACCGGGATCACCGCCGGCGGGGCGGGGCTCGGCCAGCTCCTCGTCCCGAGCCGGGCACCCCTGGCCGCCGCCGGGTGGATGGAGCCCGGCTCGTCCAAGACCCGGCCGTTCCCGTACGACGTGGGCCGCGTGACGACCGCCGCGCTCCTGGTGGTGCTCGTCGCCCGCCTGGCCCGACGCCGGCCGGGGCCGCCGTGGCACCACCTGCGCCGGCACAGCGCCGTCCTGCGCGCCCCACCACTCCTCCCCCTGCCGTAGCCCTGCTACCCGGACCGCCTGTGGGCGGTCGTGCCAGAGGAGTGTCATGTCGAACGCGTTCCGTTGGCGCGTGCTCGCCGTCGTCGCCGTCGTCGCCGGCGCCGCCGCGCTCGTCGCCACCCGTCCCGTCCGCCTTGGGTTGGATCTCCAGGGCGGCACCCAGATCGTCCTCGAGGCCCAGGACACAGACCGCCAGAAGGTCGACGACGACACCGCCTCGCGGACCCTCGAGGTGCTCCGCCGCCGGGTCGACGCCCTCGGTGTGGCCGAGCCCACCCTGCAGCGGTCCGGCGACCGGCGCATCATCGTCGAGCTGCCCGGGGTGGCGGACCCGGACGAGGCCCTCGAGGTCGTGGGCCGCACCGCCCAGTTGGCCTTCCACCCCGTCGAAGGCGTGGAGAGCGACCCGTCGGCCGCCCCCGCGCCCGACGCCCTCGTCCTGCCCGACAGCGACGGGACGCGCCTGCGCCTGGGCCCGGCCGCAGTCACCGGCGAGGCGGTGGCGACGGCCAGGGCCACGCTCGGCGGCAGCGTCGGGCAGTGGCAGGTGGAGATCGACTTCAGGGGTGACGGCGCCCGCGAGTGGGCCTCCCTCACCGGCGATGCCGCCTGTGCGCCGGCGGGTGACCCCGAGCGCCGGGTGGCCATCGTGCTCGACCAGGAGGTCATCTCCAGCCCGGCGGTCGACCCGGGCGTGCCCTGCGGGACGGGCATCACCGGCGGGAGCACGGTGATCACCGGCCAGTTCGGCGAGCGCGAGGCCAAGGACCTGGCCCTGCTCATCCGGGCCGGCGCCCTCCCCGTGCCGGTCACGGTCGTGGAGCAACGCACCATCGGCCCCACCCTCGGCGACGCCGCGGTGGAGGCCAGTGTCAAAGCGACCCTGATCGGGGCCGCCCTGACCATCCTCTACATGCTCGTCTACTACCGGCTGCTCGGCCTCCTGGCCGCGCTGGCCCTGAGCGCCTACGGGCTCATCTCCTACGCCGTGCTGGTCGGCATGCAGGCGACGCTCACGCTCCCCGGCATCGCCGGCTTCGTCCTGGCCGTGGGGATGGCGGTGGATGCCAACGTGCTGGTCTTCGAGCGGATGAAGGAGGAACACGCCAGCGGGCGGACGTTCCGGTCGGCCACCGTCGCCGGGTTCCGCAACGCGTGGAGCGCCATCGCCGACTCCAACGCCACCACGCTGCTGGCCGCCGCCGTCCTCTTCTTCTTCGCCTCCGGTGCGGTGCGCGGCTTCGGCATCACGCTGGTCGTCGGCGTGGTCGTCTCCGTCTTCGCCGCCCTGGTCGTGACCAGGGCCCTGGTCGAGGTCGTCGGCCGCAGCCGACGCCTGACCGCCCGCCCCCGCTCGCTGGGACTGGAGACGGGTGGCCGGCTTCGGACCTGGCTGGCCGACCGCGGCCCCGACCTGCTGGGGCGTTCCCGGGTGTGGTTCGGGGTGTCGCTCGTCGTGGTGGCCGTCGCCCTGGCCGGCATCGGCGCCCGCGGGCTGTCCTACGGGCTGGAGTTCTCCGGCGGGCGCCTGGTGGAGTACGCCACCGACCGACCCGTCGACCTCGACCGGCTGCGCTCGGCCCTGGCCGGGGCCGGCCTGCCCAGGGCCGTGGTGCAGGAGTCGGGTGACGCCAACGTGGTCATCCGCACCCCGGACCTGTCGGCCGACGACGAGCGCCGGGTCGAGCAGGCGGTGGAGGGCGAGGGCGGCGATGCGACGGTCCTCCGGGAGGAGTTCGTCGGACCGACGATCGGCGACGAGCTGCGGCGCAAGGCGGTGATCGCCCTGGCCCTCGCCCTCGGGGCCCAGCTGATCTACCTGGCCGTCCGGTTCCGGTGGACGTACGGCGCGGCCGCGGTGGCGGCCATGTTCCACGACGTGGTGATCCTCCTCGGCGTCTTCGCCTGGCTGGGCAAGGAGCTGGACGGTGTGTTCCTGGCCGCCCTCCTGACGGTGATCGGCTACTCGATCAACGACTCGGTGGTGGTGTTTGACCGCATCCGGGAGCAGCGGCGGGCCCGGTCGAAGGAGGCGCTGGTCCGGGTGGCCAACGACGCCTGCCTGCAGACACTGCCGCGGACGATCAACACCGGCCTCGGCGCCCTCTTCATCCTCGGCGCTCTGTACGTGCTCGGCGGCGACACCCTGACCGACTTCGCCCTGGCCCTGATCGTCGGGATCCTGGTCGGGACCTACTCCTCGGTCTTCACCGCCGCCCCTCTGGCCGTCGCCCTCGAGGGACGCGGCTCTCCTCCCGTGACCGGCCGTCCCACCACCCCGCTCCGCCCGTCCGCGTCGGTCCCGCCTCCACCGCAGGCCGCACCGGCGGAGGCGGCCGGAACCACCCGACCGCTGGTCACCACGACCGCCCGGCCCCGCACCGAGGGGGCCCGCCGGAGCCCGACCGCACCGCCCCGCCCCCGGAAGAAGAAGGGTAAGAAGCGCCGATGAGCGAGCACATCTCCGAACAGGACCTGCCGGGCATCGGGCGCCGCTTCGACCTGGTCTGCGCCGAGGGGGAGCGGCTCAGCGTGGTGATCCACCACAGCGGCCGCCGTGACCTCTACGTGCGCCAGGGACAAGGCTCCGGCAAGCCGGTCACCGTGACCCTGACCGACGACCAGGCTCGACGGCTGGGCGCCATCCTGGCCGGCGCCTACTTCAAGCCCGAGGCCGCGGCTCGCATGGAGGCCGTCATCGGGGGCCTCCTGATCGACTGGGTGACTCTGCGGCCCGACTCGCCTGCGGTGGGCCGGTCCATCGCCGACCTCCAGATCCGCCGCCGGACACGCATGACGGTGGCGGCCATCGTGCGCGACGACATTCCCCTCGTCGCACCCGAGCCCACCGAGGTGTTCCAGGCCGGCGACCGCCTGGTGGTCGTGGGTCGGCCCGACGACCTGAGTGGGTTCCTCGGCGCAGTGGTGGGGTGAGGTGGGCCACGCCCTCGTCGCCCTGGGCAGCTCCTTCCTCGCTGCCGGCCTGCTGGCCCGACTGGGCCGGCACGCCGGGCTGCCCACCATCCCGCTGTTCATGCTGGCGGGTGTCATCTTCGGCCCTCACACCCCCGGGCTGGCACTGGTGGAGGACCCTGCCAGCCTGGCCCTGCTGGCCGAGATCGGCCTGGTCATGCTCCTGTTCCACCTCGGGCTCGAGTTCTCTCTCCGGGACCTGGTCGCCGGCGGCAGCCGGCTGTTGGCGGCCGGCGGCGTCTACCTGGCGCTCAACGTCGGCGGGGGCATCCTGTTCGGCGCGGCCCTGGGCTGGGGTCGGAGCGAGGCCCTGGTCATCGGCGGGATGGTCGGGATCTCGTCCTCGGCCATCGTCACCAAGCTGCTGGTCGAGCTGCGCCGGCTGGCCAACCCGGAGACGCGGCTGATCCTGGGCCTGATCGTGGTGGAGGACGTCTTCCTGGCCCTGTACCTGGCCCTGCTCCAACCGGTGCTGGGCCAGAGCGAAGGGATCGCCGGGGCCGCGGCCTCGTTCGGGAAGGCGCTGGCCTTCCTCCTGGTGATGGCCGCGGTCGCCCGGTGGGGCGCCAGGTTCCTGGGGCGCGTGATCACCACCAACGACGACGAGCTCCTCACCGTCGTCTTCGTCGGCTTGGCCCTGCTCGGCGCCGGCGCGGCCGAGGAGCTGGGTGTGTCGGCGGCCATCGGCGCGTTCATGGTCGGACTGGTCCTGGCCGAGACGTCCGCCGCAGGGCGCACGGAGCGGCTGGTGCTGCCGCTGCGGGACGCGTTCGCGGCAGTGTTCTTCTTCGCCTTCGGGCTGTCCATCGAGCCTGGCGACGTGGCGTCGGTGGCCGTCCCGGTGGCCGCGGCGGTGGCCGTCACCGTGGTGTTCAACCTGGTCGCCGGCCTGGTGGCCGCCCGCATGCACGGGTTCGGCCGGGAGGAGACGGCCAACATCGCCCTGACCATCCTGTCCCGAGGCGAGTTCTCGCTCATCCTGGCCTCGCTGGCCATCGACGCCGGGCTCGACGCCCGGCTGGCCCCGTTCGTCGCCGGCTACGTCCTCGTCCTGGCCATCGGCGGGCCGCTGGCGGCCACGTGGGCGCCGGCCCTGTCCAGGTTCGTCCCTTCCCGTCTACTCCCCCAAGGAGCCGCCTGATGACCGGACTGCGCACGCCCTCGCGGCCTGTCCCCTCCATCCGACGACCGGTGCTCGCCGGCGTCGCCGCCCTGGCCGTCGTGGCCGCGGCCTTCGGCATCGGCGTGGGGTCGGTGACACGGGACGCCGGGTTCGTGCCCCGGATCACGGTCGAGAACCCCACCCTGTTCAATCTTCAGGTCGACGCGGGGGCGCCGGGCGCCGAGGAGGTGCTCGCCCTGGGCACCGTCCCCCGGGAGGGCAGCCGGACGTTCGAGCAGGTGGTCGACCAGGGCGACCGGTGGGTCTTCGGTCTGTCCTTCGGCGGCCAGGACGTGGGCGAGGTGGTCCTCCCGCGGTCACAGCTGGAGCAGGACGGGTGGAAGGTGGTGGTCCCGGCCGCCATCGGCCAGGCGCTGGTCGACGCCGGGAACCGGCCGTCGGCCCTGTGAAGCACGGCGGTCGGCCAAGCCGGCCGGGTGGGGCCTCGCCGCCATGACCTGAACACGTGCGCCGAGCGCGTCCCGGGTATGCACGCGGGCATGAGCGACCAGCCCACACCGAACCCGGCCAAGGACCCCGACGACTGGGTCACCGGCGACGAGCCCATGACCGGCCCGCAGCAGTCCTACCTGTCCACCCTGGCCCAGGAGGCGGGCGAGGAGGTCCCGGACGACCTGACCAAAGCGGAGGCGTCGAAGAGGATCGACGAGCTCCAGGACCGGACCGGCCGGGGCACCTGACCGAGGCGCTGCCGACGATACTGGGGGCATGCCCCGATCGATCTGGAGCGGCGCGATCAGCTTCGGGCTGGTCAACGTGCCCATCAAGCTGTTCAGCGCGGTGTCGCCAAAGGACGTCCGCTTCCACCAGCTCGACGCCAAGACGAAGTCGAGGGTCAAGCAGAAGCGGGTGTCGGCCGCCACAGGCGAGGAGGTCCCCTACGAGGAGATCGTGAAGGGCTACGAGCTGGGCCCCGACACCTACGTCACCATCTCGCCCGAGGAGCTCGACTCCCTCGATCCCAAGGCGACGAAGTCGATCGACATCGAGGACTTCGTCGACCTCGACCAGATCGACCCCATCTTCTACGAGCGCCCCTACTACCTCGTCCCCGACAAGGGCGGGACGAAGGCCTACGCCCTGCTCCGCGAGGCCATGCGAGAGACCAACAAGGTGGGCATCGCCCGCCTGGTCCTCCGCACAAAGCAGTACCTGGCCGCCATCCGCCCGATGGGCGACGCCCTGGTGCTCGAGACCATGCTGTTCGCCGACGAGGTGGTGCCGACCGACGAGCTCGACCTGCCCGGAAAGGACGTCGAGGTCACCGAGCGGGAGGAGAAGATGGCCCGCCAGCTCATCGACTCCCTCACCACCGACTTCGACCCCGAGAAGTACAAGGACGAGTACCGGGAGCGGGTGCTGGAGCTCATCGAGCAGAAGGCGGCCGGTCAGGAGATCGTGGTCGAGGACACTGCCGAGGAGGCGCCCAAGGTGGTCGACCTCATGGCCGCCCTGGAGGCCAGCCTGGCCGCGGTCAAGAAGTCCAAGGACGACGGCGGGTGAGCCCGGCGGCGTCGACCACCGTCGACGTGGAGGTCGCTGGTCGCCAGCTGAAGCTGTCGAACATCGACAAGATCCTCTATCCCGAGACCGGGTTCACCAAGGGCCAGGTGATCGACTACTACACCCGGGTGGCGCCGGCGCTGACCCGCCACCTCCACCGGCGCCCGCTCACCCTGAAGCGCTACCCGAACGGCGTCGACGGCAAGTTCTTCTACGAGAAGAACTGCCCCTCACACCGCCCCCCGTGGGTGGAGACGGTGGCCATCTGGAGCCCCCACAACAACGACCACGTCAACTACTGCCTGATCGAGGACCTCCCCGGTGTCGTGTGGGTCGCCAACCTGGCCGCCCTTGAGCTGCATCCCTCGCTGTCCCGGGCGGCCGACATCGAGCGGCCGACCATGGTCGTCTTCGACCTCGACCCCGGACCTCCGGCCGCCATGGTCGAGTGCGCCCGGGTGGCCCTGTGGCTGCGGGAGGTGTTCGAGCGGCTGGGGCTGGAGTCGGTGCCCAAGACGTCCGGCTCCAAGGGGCTGCAGATCTACGTCCCCCTCAACACGCCCGTCACCTACGACGACACCAAGCCCTTCGCCCACGCCCTGGCTCGACTGCTCGAGTCCCGCCACCCCGAGTCGGTCGTCTCCCTGATGAAGAAGGAGCTCCGCACCGGAAAGGTGTTCATCGACTGGAGCCAGAACGACTCGGCCAAGACCACCGTGGGCGTGTACTCGCTCCGGGCCAGGCCCCGCCCGACGGTGTCGACGCCGGTGCGCTGGGAGGAGGTGGAGCGGGTGGCCGAGTCCGGCGACCCGTCCACGCTGGTGTTCGAGGCCGGCGCCGTCCTGGAGCGGTTGGCGGCCGACGGTGACCTGTTCGCTGCCACCCTCGAGCTGGAGCAGGGCGTCCCGCGGCTGCCGGCGGCCTGAGAGGAGCTTCCGGCCCATGATCGCCGACGTGACCGCCTACACCGTCGTCAAGTTCCTCCACGTGCTGCTGGCCATGGTCTGGATCGGAGGGGCGATCATGATCCAGCTGCTGTCCCGGTCGGCCCAGGCGTCCGGGCATCCCGGCCGGATCGCCGAGCTCTCGGCCGACATCGAGAACATCGGCAAGAAGGTCTTCACCCCGATCAGCATCCTCGTGTTCCTCCTCGGCATCTACCTGGTCCAGGAGGGCGACTGGGGATTCGGGAGCCTTTGGATCTCCCTGGCCATGCTCGGCATCGTCATCTCCATCGTCAACGGCGCCGGGTACCTCGGACCCCAGAACGCCAAGCTGACCAGGATGATCGAGGCCGAGGGCGACTCCCCGGCCGTCCGGGAGAAGATGGCCACCATCCTCCGGGTGGCGCGCATGGAGATCGGCCTCCTCGTGTTCATCGTCTTCCTCATGGTCACCAAGCTCGGCGACTAGGGCCCGCCGCGACATAACCGCCCGGGCGGGGGTAGAACAGGCCCATGAGGCGTCTCTCGGTCCTGCTCGCGGTGGTTGTCTCCGTCGTCCTGGTGGGCCCGCCGGCGAGCGCCCAAGCCGTGCTCGGCCGGGCCGGTGAGCAGCTGCGACGCGACCCGGTGTACGTCGACCCGGCCGCCGAGCGCAAGATCGACGCCGATGCCGAGCGCCGGCTGGAGGAGCAGGTTCGCGAGGCGGGCACGCCCATCTTCGTCGCCGTCCTGCCCGAGGCCGTCACCGCCGAGGCCGGGGGCAACATCAACGCGGTTCCCGGCGCCGTCGCCGACGCTGTCGGGCTGGCCGGGACCTATGCGGTGGTGACCCCGACCGGGTTCCGGGTCGACAGCAACACGCTGGCAGGGGCTCCGGGGATCGCGACCGCCGCCCTCAATGCCAAGCGGGACGAGGGGACAGAGGCGGTGGTGAGCGAGTTCATCACCCGGGCCGAGCGGGCGGCCGGCGGCACCGCCTCGGGAAGCAACGGGGCCAGCGACGGCGGGTCTGACAGTGGCGGCGGAGGGGGCAGCGGCGTCCTGCCGCTCCTGCTCCTGCTGGGCGCCGGCGGCGGCGGCTTCTACCTCTGGCGCCGGGGCCGCGCCCGTCGGGCCGAGGAGGAGCGCCAGGAGGCGTCGGAGCGCCAGATGCTCCAGGCCGAGCTGTCGGTGCTGAGCGAGGACGTGATGGCCCTCGAACCCCACGTCTCCCTGCACCCCGAGGCCCGCGAGGACTACGAGGCCGGTGTCAACCGCTACCGGGCGGCCCAGGCCGCCCTGGACTACGCCGACGACCCGGTCGACCTGATCCGCGTCGGCCGGGTCATCTCCGAGGGGCGCTACGCCATGAGCCGGGCCCGGGCCCGCATCGACGGCCGGGAGCCGCCCCGCCCACCGGAGGAGCTCACCCGCCCCGGCCGCCACGACGAGCCCGCCCTCGACGTCGACGACGACGGCCAGCCCGTCTACGTGGGCTACCCCGGCGGCTTCTACGGGGGCGGCGGCTGGTTCGGCGGTGGGGGCGGCGGCGGCCTGCTCACCGGGCTCCTGCTGGGCCAGATGTTGGGCGGCGGCTGGGGTTGGGGCGGCGGGTGGGGCGGCGGCTACGGCGGCGGGTGGGGCGGAGGCGGCGACTCCGGTGGTGGCTACTCCGGCGGCGGAGACTGGGGCGGCGACGTGGGAGGCGGCGACTGGGGCGGAGGCGGCGACTTCGGGGGCGACGTGGGCGGGGGCGACTGGTAGGCGAGCACCCGGAGCGGTTCACCGCCCCGGACGGGCCGTCCACGGCGGCGTTCGAACGGGTGTGGATCGACGGCCGTCCTCACGTCGTCAAGTACCTGCACGTCCACGACGACTTCACCATGCGGGTGGCCGGCGACCTCGGATGCGGGCCCGTGCGGGCGTGAGCGGCCGAGCTGCTCGACGAGCTCCGAGGCGACGGGGTCCGGCTGTTGTGAGGCTGACCGCCGCCGCCGCCTACTCGGCCACCGGTCGGGCCTGGCAGCACGGGCCGGGGCCGATCTACGACCGGATGGCGGAGGTGGTGGTGAGTCGTTCGCCGGTCGCCGCCGACGGGGCGCGGGCCCTGGACCTGGGCGCCGGGACCGGCGCCGCCTCCCGCGCCCTGCAGGCCGCCGGGGCCGGTTCCGTTGTCGCCCTCGACGCCGCCTGGGGCATGCTGACGTGGGACGCCGTCGCCCGCCCGCCGGCCGTCGTCGGCGATGCCCTCGCCCTCCCGTTCCTCGACGGCGCGTTCGACCTGGCCGTCGCCGCCTTCTCCATCACCCACGTCCTCGACCCGGTGGCGGGGTTGCGCGAGGCGGCCAGGGTCACCCGGCGGGGCGGGGGCGTGGTCGTCTCCGCCTATGCCGCCGACGACACCCATCCGGTCAGGACCGCAGTGGAAGCCGCGCTCGCCGCTCGCGGCTGGTCGCCCGAGCCGTGGTACCAGGCCGTCCGGGAGCACGCCGCTCCGAAGCTGGCCACGGTCGAGGCCGCCCGGGCGGTGGCCGCCGCGGCCGGTCTGGAGGCCGACGTGGAGCAGGTCCGCGTCCCACTGCCCGATCTGGGCGCGGCCGACCTGGTGGCGTGGCGCCTGGGGCTGGCCCAGCACGCCCCCTTCTTCGCCGCCCTCCGATCGGACGCTGAACGGACGGCCGTGGCCGCCGAGGCCATCGCCCGTCTGGGCGACGACTGGCCGCCGCTCGAGCGGTCGATCATCGTCGTCCGGACTGTGAGGACGTGACCGCGTCCAGCAGCCGTTCGGCCAGGTGGCGGGCGGCGTCGTCGTGCCGTCCACTCGCATCCACGACCCTGCCGATCCACCGACCGGCCTCCTGCTCCCACCGATCGACGCCCCGAGCGGCGCCGAGGGCGGCGGCGGCGGGCAGGTCACCCCGTTGCAGGCAGCCGTCGGCCAGGTCGAGCATGGCGACGTAGTGGCCCTCCGCCATGGGCTCGGGTACTTGCCCGGGCCTGCCACTGCTCGCCTCCAAGGCACGGGCATTGACCTCGTCCGCCTCCTCGCCGCGGCCCGACCACCGCAGCACCCATGCCCGCACGTTGGCTGCACGCAGGCGAGAAGCGGGCGCCGACCTGGCCGGTCCGCCGGACGGCCGAGTCGAGGTCGTCGGCCACGGCCAGCGTGCCGTCCCGCAGCGCCTCCGCGGCCCGGGCGGCCAGGTCCGCCACCTCGTCGACGTCGAGCCAGTCGGTGACGACCGCATACCCGGCGTCCGACCGCAGCAGCCGGTCGGCGCCGAGTACGCCGCGCAGCCGGGACACCAGCACCCCGACCTGGTCCGCCGGCCGGGCCGGCACGTGCGCACCCCACGGCACGTCGGCCAGGGCGTCCACGCTGACCGGCCCACCGCGGGCCAGGGCCAGAACCTTCAGCCGCGTGCGCGCCTTGCGGCTGCCGAGGTTCCGTTCGGCCACTCCATCCACGCCGAATCCTCCGAGGACCCGGATGCGCACCCCGACGATCTTCCTACGGGGCGACATGTCGTGCACCGCGTCGGGTGCCGGCCGATCAGCCGGCCAGCAGTTCGTCCAACCGCTCGTAGCTCTCACGGACGCCGTACTCCATGCCGCTGGCCAGGACGGCGTCGCGGGTCTCGAAGGACTCGACCAGCGAGGTGGCGGCCAGCCGGGTCCGACCGCCGCCCAGGTCCTCGAGGACGAGGCGTTCCAGGGCCACGCCGTCGGGCTCACCCTCGAAGGTGAACGTCTGGACGATCAGCTCCGACGGGCGGACCTCGTGGAAGCAGCCGCGGAATCCGTACTCGGTGCCGTCGCTGACGTGGATGTAGCGGTACGACCCGCCGGTGCGGCAGTCGTAGTGGTCGATGCGCATCTCGGTGCTCCGGGGCCCGAGCCACTGGACGACGAGGTCCGGGTCGGTGTGCGCCCGGAACACCTTCTCGGGCGGGGCGTCGAACTCGCGGGTGATCCGGATCAGGGGGACATCGGCGTCGGCGATGATCTCGGTCTGGTGGGCGCTCGTGTTCATCGTGGTGCTCCCTTCTCGGATGGTGGGGTGGGCTCGATGCCGTCGGGCATCGTCCCGAGAACGTCGTCGAGGCGGCGGTAGCGCTCCTCGGCCTGGCGGCGGTACCGCTCGATCCACTTGGTCATGAGGTCGAAAACGTCCGCTTCGAGGTGCACGGGGCGGCGCTGGGCTCGGCGGGTGCGGCTCACCAGGCCGGCGTCCTCCAGCACCTTGAGGTGCTTGGAGACGGCCTGGACGGTCACGTCGTACGGCTCGGCCAGCTCGTTGACGGTGGCGTCGCCGACGGCGAGCCTGGCCACCATGTCGCGCCGGGTCGGGTCGGCCAGAGCCGAGAACACCCGCGAGAGCGGATCGACCGCCACAGCCCGTCCTCCTCCTGCTCAACTATCCGGTTGAATACAACCTACCGCCGGGAGGCGTGTTGTCAACCAGTTGGTTGAACAGGACCGCTCGGGTCTTTCCGTCCTATGCGGGGGTCCTGCGCGGCGAGAGGGACACGGGCACCCCGGAGTGGGTGCCGTTTCCCGCCGAAGTGCCCATTCCCGCCTGGGTGCCGATTCCCGCTTGGGTAAAGGCCACGTTGAGGGCCTCCTGGGCCGGCGCCGCGCTGGCGTGCATCAGCCGGGCGATGTCGTCCTTGCGGGCCTCGTAGCCGGGGTCGGGCGAGCACGTGGGACGGCGGTATCGGGTGGCGTAGTTGACGTTGGCCGTGGTGAGCGCCCCGTGGAACACCGCCTCCCGGCCCTTGGCGTGGCGCTTGAACCGGCTCCACATGCGGCTGCGGGAGTAGAAGTTGCGGTAGGCCGTCGCCAGCCCGGACTCCAGCTCGGCCGCCGTCATGCGGGCCGGCTCGAAGACGCAGGTGTACATGTTGTAGCGCTTCCAGTCGAACGTGGTGATGCGCTCGTCGGCCAGCATCCGGGCGTAGGTGGCGGTGCCCGGGTACGGGGTGAGGATGGAGAAGTGGGCCACGTCGACACCGATCTTGTCGACGAACTCGGCGGTGTCGTCGAAGCAGTCGGCGCCCTGGCTGTCGAAGCCGAAGATGAACCCGCCTTCGACGCCGATCCCCCGCTTGTGCACCTTGTCCATCAACTCGGCGTACTCGCCGGGGCGGTTCTTCTTGTTGCACTCGACCAGGGCGTCGCGGTCGATGCCCTCGAACCCGATGAACATGGTGCGCAGGCCGCTGCGGGCGGTCAGGTCGAGCAGCTCGGTGTTGCGGGCCAGGCCGATCGAGGCCTGCGCTCCCCATCGCACCTTCACGCCCGAGCGCAGAATGGTCTCCGCCAGCTCACCGCAGTAGTCGAGGTCGGCGGCCAGGTCGTCGTCGAGGAAGAACACGTAGGCGAACTCGCCCAGGTGCTGGCCCACCCGCTTCAGGACCTTGATCTCCTCGACCACCCGCTCCGGCGGGCTGTGGCGCGAGCCCCTGCCGTTGATGCGGATCACCGAGCAGAAGTCGCAGTTGAACCGGCACCCCCGGGTGGTCTGGAGGGTGTTCAGCGGGGCGTACCTGGTGATGGGCCAGGCGTCGAGGATGTCGGCCCACTCCTCGTTCATGGGGACGGCCTCCATGCCCAGCCACTCGCCCTTGTAGATGGGCTGGAGCCGGTCGGCGGCGGCGTCGGCCAGCACGGTGGCGAAGATGCCGTCGGCCTCGCCGGAGAACACCGAGTCGGCGTGGCGCAGGGCCTCCCCCGGCAGCAGGGAGGCGTGCACGCCGCCCAGCACCACCGGCACGCCCTGGGCCCGGTAGGCGTCGGCCAGCCGGTAGGCCTGGGGGGCGATGGAGGTCCACACGGTGATGGCGGCCAGGTCGGGCCGCTCGTCGGGGACCTTCTGGAAGTTCTGGTCGATGACCCGCGGCTCCCACCCGGCCCTCCGGGCGTGGGCGGCCAGCACCAGCAGGGCCATGGGCGGCATGCGATGCCCGAACGTCTGGTGGATGCCCGTGCCGCCCCACTTGGGGATGACCAGGTGGAGGAGCGGACGATCACGCACGGCGCGAGGTTACGCCGCCGTGCGCTGGGGCGGGAAGCCGACCCGGAGCTCGGTGATGCCGCGGATGACGAAGTGGGCCCGGTACACCGGCTCGGTCGTGACCAGCTCCATCTCCGGCAGTCGCCGCAGGATCGACGAGAACGCCACCTGGGCCTCCAGGCGGGCCAGGGCCGCGCCGAGGCAGTAATGGGGGCCGGCGGCGAAGGCCAGGTGGCGGTTCGGCGTGCGGCCCACGTCGAGGCGGTCGGGGTCGGGGAACTGGGCCGGGTCGCGGTGGACCGCGCCCAACACCATGGCCACCTCCTCGCCCTTGCGGATGGTGTGGCCGGCCAGGACCACGTCGGTGGTGGCGATGCGGCCGGTGACGTGCACC
>JALYGL010000222.1 GCA_030777125.1 Actinomycetota bacterium | reverse complement strand
GGGTGGTCGACAACGACACCGTCGACCGGCGGGTCGACAACGGTCAGGCAGCCGACGGCCACGGCGTGTGGATGGTGGGCGTGGCCTTCGGGCCCGGGACGGCCGATTCGCGCTGGGCGGCGACCGCCGCCACCGAGGACGCCGCGGCGGAGCCCGTCGAAGACCCGGCGGAGCCGCCCCCACCGCCGCCGCTGCCGCCGAAGGTGGCCCTCAGCCGGATGTTCTCGCCCGACGTGGAGCAGCCGCCACCGCCGTACGAGGACGCAGTGCCGCCCGACGAGCCGCCGCCTCGGACCTTGTGGCCCCTCCCGCGGCCGTGGCGTCCCGGGGCCGCCTTCCTCGCCGGCATGGTCATCGCCGTGCTCCTTTTCCTCCTGATCACCGGCTCCCGGTTCCTCACCGGACGCAGCGACCGGGTGGCCCGCAGCGAGGCCGCCGCCGTCAACTGGGTGACCTACACCGACCCGGCCACCGGCTTCCGGCTCGAGCACCCGGCCAACTGGACGGTCACGCCGAACGAGAACATCGTCGACTTCCGGGATCCCGGGTCGAGCGCCGCTCTGCGCGTGGCCATCCAGGACAACCCGCGGGGGACACCGGAGCAGGGGTGGCTCGACCTCGAGCGGCGGTTCGCCGAGGAGCATCCCTCGTACAAGCGCGTCCGCCTCCAACCGACGACGGCCGACGGCCTCGAGGCGGCGGTGTGGGAGTTCACCTGGACCGACCCCAGCGGCACGGAGCTGCACAACTCCGACCTGGCCGTGAACGCCGGCGGACGGGCCTTCGCCCTCAACTTCCAGACCCGGGCCGACGAGTGGTCGGCGCTCCGCTTCCTTTTCGACCGGTTCACCTCCTCGTTCGAACCACCGGCGTAGGCCTGGGCGCGGGCGGGCACCGGAGGAAGGCGGAGGAGAGGGCCGGGGCTGGGGTGCACGGCGGACGCACCCCGGGCCCCGACGCAGAGGAACTTGCCAGATCGCCGGGCCGGCGTCAAGCCCGGAAAAGGGGTCAACCCACGGCCGCCGGGTGCCGATATTCATCCCATGACGACCAAGACGCGAGAAAGCAGGGCGGTGACCCGACCGGTGGAAGCTGGCAGCACCGCCACCTGTGCGGCGTGTGGCTCGCCGGTCAAGTTCAAGGCCAAGCTACGCCTCACCCAGGTCATCGCCAACGTCTACGTCGACGGTCACTGGGACCGGGTCGAGCACTACCACTCGTCGTGCTACGAGACCGTCGGGCGGCCCTACGGCAGCGTCGCCTGACGGGAGGGAGGCCGACCCGGCCCCATGGGCCGGGTTGTACCATGAGGGCATGGCCCCCGACGGATTGCTGGGAGTGGCCGAGGTCGGCCGCCGGACCGGACTGTCGCGCAAGGCCCTGCGCCACTACGAGACGCTGGGGCTGATCGAGCCGGCGGAACGCACGGAGGCCGGGTACCGCCTCTACGACGACGAGGCCCTGCGCCGCATCGCCCTGGTGAACCGGGCCAAGGTGCTCGGGCTCAGCCTGGCCGAGGCCAAGGAGTTCCTCCACGTCGCCGAGGGGTGCTGCGGGGACAACCACCCCCAGTTGGCCGCTCTGGTGGCGGGCAAGCTGGACGAGACCGAGCGCCGCATCGCCGAGCTGCAGTCGCTGCGCCAGACGCTGACCGGCGTGCTCGAGCGCCTCGACCGCAACCAGGGCCGCCACCACTGCGAGGAGGCCCTCTGCACGTGCGGCGTCCCCCTCACCATCGGCTCCAAGCCGACCTGAGGTCCGTTTCTTCGTCGCCGTCAGCGCGCGGCTGACGCGACGAAGAAGGTCGGGTGAGATCGGCGGCCACGCCGGCAGGACGTTCGCGCAGGTCGAACTCGGTGACGATGAGACGCAACACGCGATGGCATGGTCCTCGAGGCCGCTCTCAGTATGGGCGGGCTGACGGGTCACGGTCGGCGAGGATCGCCCGGAGGACGCCCGAGCCCCGACGCCCCCTCCCCGCCGTAACGGCTCAGACAGACCAGATGCGGTCGCCGGTCGTCCGTCCGTCACCCGGCGGCGCAGCACCCCGTTGGTCGGAGCGGCCAGGCGGTGCAGGGCGCCGTCGTGGTCCACCCGCCGGAGCCAACCACCAGGGTGCGACAGCTACCGCACGCGCATCGGCACGGGGTGGCCGGGGAGGCCGCCGGGACGGGACCGGTAGGCCGGGGCCCCGACGGCCGTGACGAGCATCGGCGCCGACCGGGTGGCGAAGAAGCGGCTCACGTCGTCGTCGTAGAAGGTCAGCCCGGTGGCGCCGAAGCCACGGGCGTACGCCAGGAGGTGCAGCCGGCCCTCCACCACACCGGCCTCCAGCTGGGCGGCGCGGTAGCCCCGGTTGCCCAGGCGACCGAGGACCGAGTCCAGGTCGGCGCATGAGAAGACGGTGAACGCCCCGTCGCCGCCGAGGTCCTGGTCGAGGCACAGGTGACGGGCCGCGGCCCGCACGTCTCCCTCGACCAGCCGCTCCAGCCCGTCCCCCGCCAGGCGGTAGATGCCGGGGCCGACGCCGTCCACCGAGAACACGGTGACGAAGTGCTCGAGGAGCGTCGCCGCCGACGCCGCCCATCGCACCCCGCCGTCGAGCAGCTCGGGCGGCGCGGCCACCTCCGGGGCGAACTGCCGGCACGACCCTCGGCGGCGGATCACGTCGTCGATCGGATCGGCCGCCGGCAGGACGTCCACCGGCGATGCGGGCCGGTACGCCGCCCGCCACGCGTCCACCTCGGCGGGCGTGGTCAGCTCGCCGGCCCGGAAGGCGGCGGTGACCAGCGGGAACTCGAACGGCTCGTCGGCCAGGTGGCCGGCCGGGACGGATCCGGCCGGCGGCGGATCAGGCAGGCGTACCGGCCCGCCGTCGAGGGCGACGACGGCCAGCGGGACCTCGTGCGGGCTCAGCCCCGCGCTCAGGGGGCCGCTCGGGCCCTGGGCCCCGACCAGGGCGGCCACCTCGGCGTCGACGAAGCCCAGCTCGACGCGGGCGTCGGGGGCCACGGCGAGGAGGTTGGCCAGCATCGTCCCCGCGTCCCACCAGAGGTGGCGGAACCCACGCTCGCGGTACTTCCAGCACGTCCGCCACGGGACGCCGGTCAAGATCAGCAAGGGCGACGTCGCCCCCGGAGCGTCGCCCAGCCGCACGAGCCCGTGCTCCACGGGCTGGTAGTGGTACACGCCCCCGGCGTCGACCACGTACACCTCGACGGGGCCGAGGTTGCCGGCCGACCCTGCGGCCCGGAACCACATCGGTCCTCCCGGCATGGGCAGACTGCGGACCACGCCGGCGGTCAGGAAGAGGACCCGGCCGAGCCCCCCGTCGTCCAGCTCCCGCGGCAGCGGGACCACCTCCAGACCGGGATAGGTCTTGAACTGGGGCGGCTTGCGGTCCCAGTCCATCGGCACGAAGCCCCGGACCAGCCGGGGGTCGGCGGGGGCGGGGTGGACGGTGAGCCGGTGGTACTCGCCGGCGGGCAGCCGGTTCAGGCCGCTGCCGCTCCCAGGGCGTGCTGCACCCGAGCCCACAGGGCCGAGGTGAGGGCGGCCTGGGCCTCCTGCACCCGGTGAACGCTCTGGGAGCTCACGACCAGGCAGTGCTGCACGTTCTCGTCGACGGCCATGCGCCCACCGTCGATGCCCGCCAGGCCGACGGTGAGCATGCTCCGCTTGCGGGCCTCGGCGAAGGCGACCAGCAGGTTGTCGGAGTTGCCGCTGGTGGAGAACCCCATGGCGATGTCGCCGGGGCGGCCGTGGGCGATGATCTGGCGGGAGAAGACGTTCTCGAACCCGACGTCGTTCGACAGCGCCGTCAGCACGGCCTGGTCCTCCACCAGGGAGCGGGCCGGCAGGGCCCGAGCGGGAGACGCGGGCGACCCGGCCCGGCCCCGCGGCGGCGCGGTGTAGAGCTGGGCCACCCCGTCGGCGTCGGTGGCGCTGCCCCCGTTGCCGAAGGCGAACAGCCGGGCACCGGCGCGGAACGCCTCGGCCATGGCCGAGGCCACCAGGTCGAGCTCGTCCGCCACCCGCTCGAGGGTCTCGGTCCGCAGGGCCTGGCTCTGGCCCCACTTACCGGTGGCTGAACGGGCCAGGTCGGCCAGCAGCGAGTCGGCGTCGGTCTCGTCGCCCTCGATGAACGGGTAGAGGAAGTCGGTCGACTCGGGGCTCATTGGGCGGTGATGGCGAAGCCGGCGTGGACCAGCACCAGGTCGCCGGGCCCGGGCGGGTCGATCAGGGACACGTCGATCCGCTCCTCCTTGCCCTCTGCCCGCACCACCGCCTCGTCGCCCTCCACGGTGACGACCTCGGCCAGCCGGCCTTCGTCGGAGCAGGTGATGCACACGTCGTCGGTGCACTCGGGCTCGGCCTTGAGCAGCCCGGAGTGCTCGAAGCACACGTGGGTCAGCTCCCACAGCAGGTGGTAGATGCGCACGAACTGCTCCGAGGCCTCGAGCGGGTCGTCGGTGTCGAGCCAGATGACATGGTCGGCCGAACCAGCGCGGGGACGGGTGCTGCCGGCGCCGATCCAGACCGTCTCCGTGCCCCAGGCCGGTCCGCGCCGGAGGGCGTCGGCCACGGCGGCGTCGTCGTGGTCGGCCAGGGCGACGACGATGTCGCCCGGGCGGACCGACGCCCGCAGGGTGGTCACCAGGTCGGCACCGGCCGGCACCGTCACCGCGGCCAGGGCCCGCTTGCCCACGATCACCGGGTGGACGAACTCCACGGCCACGTGGTGGGCATGGAACGGCCACGCCGGCGACGCGCACCACATGGTGCCGCCGGCAGCGAAGCGGCGGGCCAGGGCCAACGACGCCCGGGCCAGGTCGTCGGCCACCGCCGAGACGCTGTCGGTGACGACGCTCCCACTCGTCGCGGTACTTGTCATGCTCGTCATGGGAACCTCCAGGTGTCGACTCGATTCTCCCACTACCCACGGTGGTCCGGGGGAGCGATCCGCGGCGGAATTGCCGAACGAACCACCTGACGGCCGGAATGGATAGATGTACGCTTCATCTAAGCGTTCTCAGATAGATGTGCGAAACATCTACGGGTTTAGAAGGAGACCGATTCAAGTATGGCGACGAGCACCGGCCGTTCGAGCCGCACCACCTCCCGTGGCACCGGGCACTCCAAAGAGGTCGTGAGCGGGGGCGGCGGCGGTCCCACCATGACCGGCGCCGGGGTCATGCCCGGTGGCGCCCAGATGGAGGACTGGCGGGAGAACCCCCTCGACCCCATGGCCCCCATCGGCGTGC
>JALYGL010000221.1 GCA_030777125.1 Actinomycetota bacterium | reverse complement strand
CGGAACGACTTGCCCTGCTGGGCGATGCCGAACGGGGGCTTCTTGCGGCTGGTCTGCAGCACGTTGGCGAAGTTGACGAAGATGCCCTGGGCCGTCTCCGGGCGCAGGTAGGCGGTGGCCCCCTCGTCGGCCACCGGCCCCACGTGGGTCTTGAACATGAGGTGGAACGGGCGGGCCTCGGTGAGGTCGGGCGAGCCGCAGTTGGGGCACTCGTCCCCTATCTGATCCGCCCGCCACCGCTCCTTGCACTTGCGGCAGTCGACCAGGGGGTCGGTGAAGGTGGCCAGGTGGCCGGACGCCTCCCACACCCTCGGGTGCATGAGGATGGCGGAGTCGAGGCCGACGATGTCGTCGCGCTCCTGGACCATGGCCCGCCACCACGCCTCCATGACGTTGCGCTTGAGCAGCACACCCAGCGGCCCGTAGTCCCAGGTCGAGCGGAACCCGCCGTAGATCTCGCTCGACGGGAACACGAAGCCCCGGCGCTTGCACAGGTTGACGACCTGCTCGGTCAGGTCCGGCATGGTCCCGAGCGTAGTGGCGGCCCCGGCTCAGCCCCGGTCCAATACGGCCAACGACCGCAGGCGGCGCTCGATGTGGCCCTCCAGGGCCCGCGTGGCCAGACGCGTCACCTCCGACGCCACCGGTCCGGGTGCCAGCTTCAGGGCCTCCACCAGGCCCCCGCCCAGGACCTGGCGGACCACCTGGAGCGCCTCGGGCGAGAGGGGGACCACGGCCCCGGCCGCGCACTCGGTGCACAGCACCCCGCCCTCGACCAGGTCGAACGCCGAGAGCCCGTCGGGCCGGGCGCACGACACGCACGCCTCCAGGACGGGGTGGAAGCCCTCCAACGACAGAAGCTTCAAGAAGAAGGCGGGCACCATCAGGGGGGCGTCGTGAGCCGAGAGGGCCCGCAGGGCGCCGACCAGCATCCGGTACAGCTGCCGGTTGGCGTGGCCCTCCTGGGCCACCTGGTCCGTGGCCTCAAGCAGGGCGTTGGCCTTGGCCAGCCGGTCGAGGTCCTCCCGCACGGCCCGGAAGTGGTCGACGGTCTCGGCTTGGGTGACGATGTCGAGCTCCCGGCCCTCGTACAGCAGCATGGAGACGTGCCCGAGGGGCTCCAGCCGGCTGCCGAACCGGCTCTTCGTCTTGCGCACCCCCTTGGCGACGGCCCGGACCTTCCCCCGCCCGGCGGTGACCAGGGTGACGATGCGGTCGGCTTCACCCAACCGGATGGTGCGCAGCACCACCCCCTGGTCGCGGTAGAGGCCCAACCTCTACTCCTCGATGCCGCCGAAGCGGCGGTCGCGCTGTTGGAACTCGCGCACCGCCTCGAACAGGTGCTCGCGCCGGAAGTCGGGCCACAGCACGTCGGTGAACACGAGCTCGCTGTAGGCCAGCTCCCACAGGAGGAAGTTGGACACCCGGTACTCCCCCGACGTGCGCACCACCAGGTCGGGGTCGGGCATGTCGGGGGCGTACATGCGGGCCCGGATGGCCTTCTCGGTCACCTTCGACGCCGGTGTGCCCTGCTCGACCAGGGCCCGCACGGCGTCGACGATCTCGGCCCTGCCCCCGTAGTTGAAGGCGATGGCGAGGGTCATGGTGCGGTTGGCGGCGGTGAGATCCACGGCCTCGTCCATGCGCCGCAGCAGGCGCCGGGGCACCCGCCAGTCACGGCGGCCCACGAACCGGATCCGCACTCCCCGCTCGTGGAGCTCGTCCCGACGGCGGACCAGGATCCCCTCGTTGAACCCCATCAGGTAACGGACCTCGTCGATCGGCCGCTTCCAGTTCTCGGTGGAGAAGGCGTACACGGTCAGCCAGCGCACGCCCAGCTCCAGCGCCCCCTCCACGGTGTCGAACAGCGCCTCCTCGCCGGCAGCGTGGCCCTCGGTGCGGGGCAACCCCCGCTTCTGGGCCCATCGGCCGTTCCCGTCCATGACCACGCCCACGTGCCTGGGCACCCGCCGGGAGTCGATCTCGTCCAGCCGGAGCGGGTTCCCGTCCACGGCCCCAGCGTAGGGCGGGGACGCGTGGACCACCGGGTACTCCGCCGCGCTCAGGCCTGTCTCTTGGCGAAGAGGAAGGCGTCGACGGGGCTGA
>JALYGL010000220.1 GCA_030777125.1 Actinomycetota bacterium | reverse complement strand
GCCACCCTCGAGCGCTCCCCGGCCAAGGCCCGGCGCACCTGGGCGAAGACCCACGACAGCGCCGTCGAGCAGTACGGGGAGGGTGAGCGGGCCCACCGCACCGCGTACGCGGCGTTGAAGCACTCGTTCGAGAAGGTCGGCGACCACTGGGAGCCCAAGGACCAGAAGGGACCGTCCGACCCTCACGCAGCCAAGGGTGGGAAGGCGGCCCGCAAGGGCGGCAAGACCTACGGCGGCGTCGACGTCCTGGGCAACAGCCGCCGGGCGCTGTACGAGCGGGCCCGCGCGCTCGACATCAAGGGCCGGTCCTCGATGTCGAAGGAGCAGCTGGCCGAGGCCATCGCCCGCAAGCAGTAGGCCCTCGATCAGAAGAAGCGGTCGGCCTCCTCGGGGCTCCTGCCGTCGGCGATGAGCCGCTCCCGCAGGAACGACCTGATCTCGTCCTCGGACACGTCGCGGTCGCCGAAGTGGTCGCTCACCGCCTCGACGGTCTCGAGCAGGCTGCGCTCGAGCTCGCGGCCGGTGTCGGCGGCGTCCGGCTCGACCATCCCGACCAGCCGTCCGTCCGGGGTGGTCACGAGCACGTGCTCGTCGCCCTGCTCCCGGAGGGTGGCGTACTCGACGCTGGGCCGGACCGTGGTGGGCGACAGGGACATCACCGCCGCCACCGGCGTGGCCTGGTCGGCGTCCTCCAGCGCCCCACGCTCCACCAGCCCGATCACCACGCCGTCGGCGACCGTGACGACGGCCCGGTCGGACCCCTCCCTCGCCAGCCGGTCCAGGACGTCGGCGACCGACTCGTCCGGCCCCACGGCGGTCACCTCGGCGACGAACTCGCCCGCGAACGGTCCGTCGTCGCCCTCGACCGGCAGCCCGTAGGCCATCCAGTCGACCTTCCCGTCGACGTAGTCGTAGACGTCGGTGAACCCGTACCGCTCGAGCAGCCACGCTGCCCGGGGACTGAGATCTCAGAGGTTGTCGAAGCAGTACACGACGATGGGCCGGCTGCGGTCGAGGTCGCCCACCCGGTCCTCGCTGAGCGCCGGGCCGGGTATGTGGAGCGCGCCGGGCAGGTGGGCGGCGCGGAACTGCCGCTCCTCGAGGACCTCCACCACCGTCGCGCCCCGCTCCGCAAGGTCCCGGACCTCTTCACGACCGATGCTGGTTGGCACTCCGGCGCTCCTCCGTTCGGCTACCCCGCCGAGCCTATTCCGCCTCCGCGGGACGGTGGTCACGCGGCGCGAGGGGCGGCGACGTCACGGCCGCACTGGCAGGCGTACCCGGAACGTGGTCGCGCCGGGCTCGGAGCTGACGTAGACGTGGCCGTTGTGGTCACGGACGACCGTCCGGTAGACGAGGTCGAGCCCCAGGCCGGTGCCCTCGCCGGGCGCTTTGGTGGTGAAGAAGGGCTCGAACACCCGGCTCTGCAGCTCCGGCGGGATCCCGGGCCCGTCGTCGGTGATCTCCACGGCCACGTCGTCACCCAGTCGGAACGTGCGGATCCGGATCCGCCCCGTTCCGCCCAGGGCGTCGATGGCGTTGTCGAGCAGGTTGGTCCACACCTGGTTGAGCCCGCTGCCGTGCACGGACAGCCGGGGTAGATCGGTGGCGTAGTCGCGCTCCACCTCGATCCCGTCCCGCAGCTTGTGGCGCAGGATGGTCAGGGTCGTCTCGATGCCCTCGTGGACGTCGACCTCCTGGAGGGGAGCCTGGTCCATGTAGGAGTAGGCCTTCACCGCTGCGACCAGCTCGACGATGCGCCTGGTGGCGTGCTCGATCTCCTCCAGGAGGCCGGCTGCGGTGACACCGGTGAGCGCCCAGCGCAGGACCGCGGGCAGAGCCGGCTTGGGTACGCGTCCGGTGAGCTCCTCCAGCCAGGCGCCGTCGACGTCGAGGTCGGCCAGAGCCGATGCCGCCTCCCACGCATCCGGGACCCCGTGCCGGTCGAGCCAGGCCACCAGCTCGTCCTCCCGGTCGCCCTTGGCCACCGGGGCCAGCATCGGAGCGGACCGGGCCCGGGCGGCCAGGGCGCGCTGGAGGTGGTCCAGCTCGTCCCGGCACCGCTCCAGCCCGTGCACCGACAGACCGAGCGCCGCCGACCGGTGGGCATCGAGGGCCCGCGCCAGCTCGGAGGTGGCCCGCTGGGCGGCCGACGCCGGGTTGTTGAGCTCGTGGGCCAGCCCGGCGGACAGCTTGCCGAGCGCGGTCAGCTTCTCCTGCTGGTACAGCTCGCTCTGGAACCGCTCCGTCCCGGCCCGCACGCCCAGGAGCAGGTGGGTCGCGATCGGGAACCCGTTGGCCAGCATGGCCGCCATGTCGTCCTGCCTGAACCGGAACAACCGGCTGGCGCGGGGCGCCCGGGCGGTGATCTGGTGGACGGTGTCGACCAGCGGCACCGACCCCGCCCACACCCCCGGCGTGCTGTTGGTGGCCACCACCCGGTTGGCCCCGCCGATCAGCTTCTGGATCTCCAGCTCGCCCTCCACGAGGACCCAGAAGTGCTCGGGAGGATCGCCCTCCCGGAACAGGATCGTCCCTCCGCCGACCTCCACCTCCTCGGTCCGGGGCACCAACCAGGCCAGCTGCTCGTCCGACAGGGCCTGGAAGATGGGATAGCTGCGCAGCCGAGCGCGTGCGTCGGCGCCGCTCACAGGACGCTCCGGTTCAGGTACCGATGGACGAACTGGATGGCGATGGAGCCCTCCCCCACCGCCGACGCCACCCGCTTGACCGAGCTGGCCCGCACGTCGCCCACCGCGAAGACGCCCGGCACGCACGTCTCCAGGAGGTACGGGTCCCGCTCCTCGGGCCAGCGGCTGGCCGGCACATCGGCGCCCGTCAGCAGGAAGCCGCGGGCGTCGCGGGCGACCACCCCCTCGAGCCACTCGGTGCGGGGCTCGGCGCCGATGAAGACGAAGACGCCGCCCGAGGGACGGGATTGGCGCTCGCCGGTGTCGAGGTCGCGCAGCGTGACCGACTCCACGTTGTGCTCCCCGTGGACGGCGTCGACCACCGACCGCAGGCGCACCTCGATGTTGGGAGTGACCTGGATCTGGTCGACGAGGTACTGGGACATGCCCTTGGCCAGGGATTCGCCCCGCACCACCATGGTCACGTGGCCGGCGAAGCGGCTGAAGAACATGGCCGCCTGCCCGGCGGAGTTGGCGCCGCCCACCACGAACACGTCCTGCCCGGTGCACGCCGATGCCTCGGAGAAGGCGGCGCCGTAGTAGACGCCGGATCCGGTCAGCCGGTCGACGCCCGGGACGTCGAGCCGCCGGTAGGAGACGCCGGTGCCGAGCACGAGCGCCTCACACGACAGGGCGCCGCCGTCGGCCAGGTGGAGCACCCGCAGGGGGCCCTTCACCTCCAGGGCGGTCACCTCCTGGGGGGACAGGATGTCGGCACCGAAGCGGCGCGCCTGGGTGAGGGCCCGCCGGGCCAGGTCGGACCCGGAGAGGCCCTGGGGGAACCCGAGGTAGTTCTCGATCAGGGAGCTCTGCCCGGCCTGGCCGCCGGGAGCCTCCCGTTCGACCAACGCGGTGGTGAGACCCTCCGATGCCGCGTACACCGCCGCGGCCAGCCCGGCGGGGCCACCGCCGACGATGAGCACGTCGAAGAAGCGAGCGGCGGCCGTGGTGTGCAGCCCGATCCGTTGGGCGACCTGGAGGTTGGACGGTGTCCGCAACACGGTCCCGTCGCCCAGCACGACCGCCGGCAGGCCGGCGCCTCCGTCTCCACCCTCGAGTGCGGACGCGGCCAGGAGGCGGCCGGCCTCCTCGCTGCTCTCCACGTCGAGCCACTGGTAGGGGACAAGGTTGCGGGCCAGGAAGTCCCGCAGACGATGCCCGTCGGCCGACCACCGGTGGCCGATGACCCGGACGCCCTCGAACGCCGGCTTGTAGAAGGCCTGCCAGTCCTCCAGCATGTCGTCGAGCACCGGGTAGAGGCGTTCCTCGGGCGGGTCCCACGGCTTGAGGACGTAGTAGTCGAGCCGCACGCGGTTGATCGCCTCGATGGCCGCGTCGGTGTCCGCGTAGGCGGTGAGGAGGATCGACTTGACCCGCGGGAACAGGCCCTTGGCCTCGTCGAGCAGCTCCACACCGGTCATGCCCGGCATCCGCTGGTCGGCCACCACCATGGCCACCGGGTCGTCGCGGCGCTTGAGCTGCCGCAGGGCGTCCAGGGCGGACGCACCCGAGTCGGCCCGCAGGACGCGGTAGTCCACCCCGTAATGGCGCTTCAGGTCGCGCTCGACGGAGCGAAGCACCTCGGGGTCGTCGTCGACCGTGAGGATGACGGGCCGGGCGGCGCGCTCCTCCACCCCGCTCGGGCCCGCCGCCGTCGTCACCGCGCCAGCATGACCTCGTCGACGTAGCACCAGCCCCACGACTCCCCGGGCTCGAAGGAGCTCACGACGGGATGCTCGGTGTCGTGGAAGTGCCGGGTGGCGTGCCGGTTCCGGGAGGAGTCGCAGCAGCCGACGTGCCCGCACGTGAGGCAGAGGCGCAGGTGGACCCAGGTGTCGCCCGTGGCCAGGCAGTCCTCGCAGCCTTGGGCGCTGGGAGTCACGTCGTCGGCAAGCTGGTCGAGGTGGGTGCAGACGTCAGCCATAGCGAGGGCAACCGCCCAACGTAGTCCTGTCCCGCGCTCGAGGGCTGGCGCGGGCCGTCGGGGAGCAGTCCTTGACACCGGCGCTCGTGTAAAGGACCCTTTACACGGTGAGCGTCTGGGACCAGTGGGAGGAGGCGATCCGGTGCCCCGACCCCGACCCGCTCGAGGTTCTGCGGGCAGCAGGCATGTACCAGCGGTACCTGTTCGAGATCCAGGACAAGGCGGTGAAGGCGGCGCGGGCCCAGGGCCACACCTGGGAGGAGATCGCCCGGGCGGTGGGCACCACCCGTCAGGCGGCGTGGCAGCGCTACGGCGCCGTCGCTCCGGCCCCCCCTTCCAAGCACGACCTGCGGACGTGGCTGGACGACGACCGGACCGTCCCCCACCTCGTGGCGCTCTACGACCTCATGGCCCGAGGTCACGGCCCGATGACCATCGAACCGAAGCGGGACCAGGGACCGCCCGACGTGGAACAGCCGTAGGCGCCTCGGGGCCACAAGCTCCCATTCGGTCGTTGGGGGCACCTCCTCCTGGTCAGAGGGGCTCTGTGGCGGGACTATGGCGGCGCACCGTGAGCCCCCTGACCGGTGCGCCCGTAGTGGGAGGCCAGGTCCGATCCGCATCCGGACCTGGCCTGTCCCCGTTGTCGGGCCTCGCCGGCCGCACCTGCCCTCAGGAGAGGCGCTGGTTGGCCACCGCGGCCATGAGGAGCAGGCCGCCGTCGACGACGAACGAGGAGCCGGTGACGTAGCTGGCCTCGGGTGAGGCGAGGAAACGGATGACGGTCGCGATCTCCCGAGCGTCGCCGGGCCGCCCGAGGGGGATGCCGGGGCGCTTCTCGGTCTCGGGATCGACGTCGTGCTGGCCCGTCATCGGTGTGGAGATCTCGCCTGGGGCCACGGCGTTCACCAGCACACCGTGCTCGGCCAGCTCCAAGGCCATCACCTCGGTCAGCAGGCCGAGGCCGCCCTTGGCCGCGCTGTACGACGAGGACCCCTCCAGAGGGACGTGCTCGTGCACCGACGTCACGTTGACGATCCGGCCTCCGCCGGTCCGGACCATGCGACGGGCCGCGGCCTGGGCGCACACGAACGCCCCCGTCAGGTTCACCTCCAGGACGTGGCGCCAGTCCTGCAGCGACGTCTCGAGGAACGGAGCCGAGTGGCCGGTGCCGGCGTTGTTGACCAGGACGTCGAGACCACCGAGGGCGTCGGCCAGGTCGTCGATCACCACCGCCCCGTTGCCGGCGTCGCCCAAGTCCAGCCGGCGGACCTCGGCTCGTGCTCCGGCCGCCCGAACCTCCTCGGCCGTCCCCTGGGCGCCGGCCTCGTCGGAGTGCCAGGTGATCCCGACGTCGTAGCCGCCCTCGGCCAGCAGCACGGCGGTGGCCTTGCCGATCCCGGAGTCCGAGGCGGTGACGATGGCCACGGGGCGGGGCATGGCCACAGCCCTACCCGGCCCCCATCGGCGTGGAACCATGTCGACGATGGCTCCGGTGGCCCGCGTGTTCGTCTACGGGACCCTCATGCCCGGCCGGTCGCGATGGCCCGCGCTCGAGCCGTACGCGACCGGGTGGGCCCCCGCCATCGCCTCCGGGCGGCTGTGGGACACGGGTCGCGGGTACCCCGCCGTCCGGTTCGACCACGAGGGCGTGGCCGTCCCCGGAGTCGTGGTGACCCTCGAGCCCGAGGCCGCCCCGGACGTCATCGCCCGGCTCGACGGCATCGAGGCGGAGGGGGTCCTGTACCGGCGGGTGGAGGTCGACACGTCGGCCGGCCGGGCGGTCAGCTACGAATGGATCGGCTCCACGGACGGGCTCGTCCCCCTCCCGGACGGCTGGACGTGAGCCGGTAGGAGGGAGCCCACCCGGTCGACGCCTATCCGGCCAGGGCGCCGACGTCGAACGATCGCCACATGGCCGCATAGCGGCCGCCGCGGACCAGGAGGTCGGCGTGGGTGCCGTCCTCCACCACCCGCCCGGCGTCGACGACCACGACTCGATCGGCGGTCCGGGCCGTCTGCAGCCGGTGGGCGATGACCAGGGTCGTGCGGCCCTCGGAGGCCAGGCCCATGGCCGCCACCACCCGAGCCTCGCTGTCCAGGTCGAGTGTGGACGTGGCCTCGTCCAGCAACAGGATCGCCGGATCGACCAGGCGGGCCCTGGCCAGGGCGATGAGCTGGCGCTGGCCCGCCGACAGGGACCGCCCCCGCTCCGTGACCGGGTGGAGATACCCGCCCGGGAGCCCGGCCACGAAGTCGTGGGCGCCCACGGCCCGGGCCGCCGCTTCCACCTCGGCGTCGGTGGCTTCGGGCCGGCCGTAGGCGATGTTGTCCCGCACGGTGCCCGAGAACAGGAACGCCTCCTGGGGCACGTAGCCGAGCTGGCGCCGGTATCTCCCGAGGTCGAGGTCGGTGAGTGGGCGCCCGTCGACCAGGATCCGGCCCGCCGTCGGGTCGTAGAAGCGGGCGACCAGCTTGACGATGGTGGACTTGCCGGCACCGGTCTCCCCCACCAGGGCGACCGTCTGGCCGGGAGCCACGTCGAGGTCCACACCGGCCAGCGCGTCCGCCACCGCCCCGGCGTAGCGGAAGTGCACGTTCTCGAACCGGACCGAGCCGGCCAGGGGGCCCGGGTCGACCGGCGCCGCGGGCACCGGGACACTGGGCTCGGTGGCCAGCAGCTCCCCGATCTTCGCCGTCGACGCCCGGGCCTGCTGGTAGGTGTCGAACACCTGCGACAGCTGCTGGATGGGCGAGAACAGCTGGTTCAGGTACAGGAGGAAGGCGATGAGCTCGCCGGGCGTGAGGCCGCCGCCCCGGACCAGGTGGGCGCCGACCCCGAGGACCACCGCCGCCGCCACCTCCGACAACAGCTCGACGAACGGGAAGTAGGTGGCCACCAGCCGCTGGGCCCGCATGCGGGCGTCGAGATGGTCCTGGGACACGCGGCGGAACTCGCCGATGTTGCGGTCCTCCCTCGTGTATGCCTGGGCCACCCGGACCCCGGACACGCTCTCCTGGAGGTTGGCGTTGACGGTGGCGATCCGCTCGCGCGCCGTCTCGTAGGCGCGGTCCGACCTCCGCCGGAACCAGACCGTCGCCACCACCAGGGGCACCAGCACGGCGCCGGTGGCCAGCGACAGCTCCAGGTTCATGGCCACCAGCACCACCGCCACACCGGCCAGGGTCAGAGTGCTGACCACCGCGTTGATGAGGCCGTTCTGCAGCAGGATGGACAGGGCCTCGATGTCGGTGGTCATCCGGGTCATGATCCGGCCCGCCATCTCGCGGTCGTAGTAGTCGAGGCCCAGACGCTGGAGATGGGCGAACACCCGCACCCGGAGGGCGAAGAGCAGGCGCTCGGCGGTGCGCCCGGTCTGCCGCTGCTGGGCCCACACCACCACCCAGTCGACCAGGGCGACCAGTAGGAGCAACCCGCCGGCCGCGAACAGCGCCGTCTGGGAGCGGCCGACGACGCCCCGGTCGACGCCAGTGCGGATCAGGGCCGGGCCGGCGAGCGTGGCCAGGGCGTCGAGGACCACCAGGGCCAGCCCGGCCGCCAGCGGGCGCCGGTAGGGCCGCAGGAAGCGGCGGAGCTGGAAGCCCCCGGCGGCCGTGGCCTCGGCACCCACGTCGACGTCCGGGCGGTC
>JALYGL010000219.1 GCA_030777125.1 Actinomycetota bacterium | reverse complement strand
CTCTGGGCGAAGGCCTCGTTGTTCTGGACCATCTGAGCGAGCTCGGACATGGTGAAACCCGATCAAGTTGGTCCGGGTTGGCAACCCCGTAGACTCGGGTGGTCATGGAGGACCTGCGGCCGGAGGCCCTGGCCCTGGTGCAGGGCCGCTTCGCCGAGTGCGAGCGGCTCCTCGGGACGGCAGCGGCCGGCAGCCTGGACAGGGCGTTCGTCATGGTCTGGCTGCGGCGCGAGCAGGGCCGTCCGGCGGAGGCGGAGGGTCTGGTCCGCTGTCTGATGGCCGAGGATCCGGAGGCAGTGCCGCCCCGGGCCCTCCGCGCTGCCATCCTTGGAGATCTGGGCCGCGACGGCGACGCGTGGAGGGAGATGCGGCGGCTGTCGGTCGGCGGGTACTCGGCGCTGACCGGGCACCTGGCGTCGGCCGTTCTCCTGGCCGAGTTGTGCGCGGTGCTGGAGGATACCCGCCAGGCCGAGGCGTTGCGCCCCCTGCTGGCGCCCCACGCAGACCGTTGGGCCGTCGAGCCCGACGGCACCGCCTGTGCCGGGTCCGTCCATCGGGGCCTCGGGCTGCTGAGCCACACGATGGGCGATTGGGACGACGCCGTCCGCCACTTCGAGCAGGCACTGGAGACGCACGAGCACGCCGGCTCCCCGTTGCTCGTCGCCCATGTGCGTCGCGAGCTGGCGGCGACGCTGCGGGCCCGAGGCGACGAAGGCGACTGGGAGCGGGGGACGGAGCTCCTGAGCGGCGCGGCCACCATCTACCACCGGCTGGGAGTGGACCGCCTGGCCGACCAGGCCAGCTCGGTGCTGCGCCGGTCCGACGTGGTGGCCGCTGCCCCCGCCCAGACCGGCGTCTTCCGGCGCGACGCCGAGGGCTGGACGATCGGGTGCGGCGACCGCCTCACGCGGGTGGCCCACAGCCGGGGGCTGGCCGACATCGCCGTACTGCTGTCCCGCCCCCACCGCGGCGTCCACGTGTGGGAGCTGGCCGCGTCCGACGACGGCCAGGCCGCGGCCGAGTACGTCGACCGCCTCCGCGAGGTCGACGACGACCTGGCCAGCGCCGAGGCCACCGGGGACCGCGTCGGTGCGTCGCTGGCCCGGGTGGAGCGTGAGTTCGTGGTCGGACAGCTGTCACCACCGACGGCGGAGGGGGCGGTCGACCCGGTGCGATCGACGGTCACGGCCCGCATCCGGGCCGCCCTGACGCGGGTCGAGAAGGCCGATCCCGAGCTCGGGCGCCATCTGCGCCATTGCATCACCACCGGCACGTTCTGTTCCTACGAGCCCGATCTCCCCCGGACGTGGGCTCTGTAGCGACAGGTACGGTGGCCGGGTGGGTGCTTCAGGCGAGGCCCGGGCCAGGATCGCGGCTCCGCCTCAGACGGTGTGGGCCCTGGTGGCCGACGTCAGACGCATGGGCGAGTGGAGCCCGGAGACGACGTCGTGCGAGTGGCTGGACGGGGTCACCGCCCCAGCGGTGGGGGCCCGGTTCAAGGGCCACAACAAGCGGGGATGGTCGAAGTGGTCCACCACCTGTGAGGTCACGGCCTGCGACCCGGGACGGGAGTTCTCCTTCGTGGTCGGCGGCAGCCGCGATCCCCAGACGGTGTGGACCTACCTCTTCGTGCCGATCCGAGGCGGCACCGAGGTGCGGGAGTCGTTCGAGCTGATCGCCCCCTTGACCGGCCTCGACCGGGCCCTGACCCGGATGCTGACCAAGGTCAGGGACCGGGAGGCCGACCTCGAGGACCAGATGCACCGCACCCTGGCCCGGTTGAAGGCGGCGGCCGAGGGCCGCTGACGGGGGCTCGTCCGTATCGTCTCGGGCACGTCGAAGACGCTCAAGATCGTCCGGGTCCGAGTCGCGGCCTCCGCCGAGCACCGGGGCATGGGGCATCCTGGGGGCCGGATGAGCACGACCCCGACGGGCGCCGAGCTGCCCTATCTGCGGTTGCTCGAGCGGGCGGCGCGAGTCGTCGAGGAGCGCGCCACCCTGGCCGACGCGGCCGGCGCGGTGATCGCCGACGTGTGCCGGGAGGCGGCGTGGCCGGTGGGCCTGCTGGCCATGGTCGCCGGTGGTTCGGCGTCCCCGCCCGCGGTCTGGCATGCCTCGGAGCCCGACCGCTTCCGCATCCTCCGCCAAGTGCTGACTGCGTCCCCGTGGCCCGGTGGGGCGGCGATCCCCGAGGCCGCGGCCGACGCCGGACTGGGCGCCGCCGTGGCCTTCCCCGTGCGGTCGTGCGGTGAGCAGGTGGCCGAGCTGCAGTTCTTCCTGGAGCGTGGAGCGGACCCCGACCCGGCGATGGTCGAGGCCGTCACCGCCGTCGCCCTCCAGCTCGGCCGGATGGCCGACCGCCGGCGGGCCGCGGTGGCCGAGGAGGAGAACCGCATGCTCCTCGAACGGGTCAACGACGCCTTCGTCCGCCTCGGTCCGGACGGCGCCATCGTGGAGTGGAACCGTCAGGCCGAGCTGACGTTCGGATGGCTGCGGTCCGAGGCGCTCGGGCGGCGCCTCGGTGAGCTCGTCGTCCCTCTGCGGTCGCGGGGCGCCCACGAGGCCGCGCTGGCCCGGGTCCTGTCCGGGACGTCCGGTCCCGTCGCCACCCGGCGGGAGCTCACCGCCGTCCACCGGTCGGGCACGGAGTTCCCCGTCGAGGTGACCCTGTGGTCGACGGCGCTGGACGGCTCGGTGACGGTGCACGGCTTCGTGCGGGACGTCAGCGAACGCAAGAGCTTCGAGGGCCAGCTGGCCCGCCAGGCCGTGCACGACCGCCTCACCGGCCTGCCCAACCGCGTGCTGCTTCGGGACCGCCTCGAGCACGCCCTGGCCCGGGCCGAGCGACAGCGCACCTCGGTGGCGCTCCTGCTCCTCGACCTGGACCGCTTCAAGGTGGTCAACGACAGCCTGGGTCACGACGGCGGCGACCAGCTGCTCGTGCAGGTGGCCGCCCGTCTCTCCTCCGCCCTTCGCCCGGGCGACACGCTGGCCCGCATGGGCGGCGACGAGTATGCCGTGCTGTGCGAGGACGTCGAGACGTCGGGGGAGGCGGTCGACGTCGCCCGGCTGGTGGCCCGCGTCCTCGAGGCGCCCTTCGTCGTCAGAGGCACCGACATCTCGGTGACGATGAGCGTCGGCGTGGCCGTGTCCGCGGCGGGCGAGCACGACGCCGACCTGCTCCTCCGCGACGCCGACGTGGCCATGTACCAGGCCAAGCGGCGGGGCCGCGGTCGCCACCAGGTGTTCTCGGAGGACATGCGGTCCGGGGCGCCCGACCGGCTCTCGGTGGAGAACGACCTACGCCGGGCCGTCCGCCACAACCAGCTCATGCTGTTCTACCAGCCCATCGTCCGCCTCGACCGGGCCGAGATCGTCGGGTTCGAGGCGCTGGTGCGCTGGGACCACCCCCGGCGGGGGCTCCTGGGCCCGGGCGACTTCATCCCCCAGGCCGAGGAGTCGGGGCTCATCGTCCCGCTCGGCCGCAGCGTGCTCGACCAGGCCTGCGTGCAGGCGGTGGCGTGGGAGCGGGGGCCGGCCCAGGGACGGCCGCTGAGCATCAGCGTGAACGTGTCGGCCAGGCAGCTGGCCCACCCGGGATGGGCCGAGGAGGTGGCCGAGGTGCTGGACCAGACCGGCATGGAGCCACGCCGGCTGGCCCTGGAGATCACCGAGAGCGTCCTCATGGCCGATCCCGACACGACGGCGACGCGGCTGGAGGAGCTGCGGCGCCTGGGCGTGCGTATCGCCATCGACGACTTCGGCACCGGGTACTCGTCGCTGGGCTATCTGCGCCGGCTGCCGGTCGACGTCCTCAAGATCGACAAGACGTTCATCGACGGGGTGGCGCAGGGGCCGCACGAGTCGGCTCTGGCCCGGGCGGTGATCAAGCTGGCGTCGACCCTGAAGCTGGAAGCGGTGGCGGAGGGGGTGAGCACGGCCGAACAGGTGCAGGCGTTGCGCCGGCTGCGCTGCCCGTACGGGCAGGGCTTCCACTTCGCCCGCCCCCAGCCGGCCGAGGCGGTTCCCGGCCTCCTGGCCAGCGGCCCCCTGGGCACCGAGAATTCGCTACTCGGAGACCGGTGAGAGGTCGACGGGGCAGGGCCCCCCGTCGACAGCGGCAGGCGAGTTCCGAAGGAACCAGGGGCCCGCCGCCATGAGCTCCCTACCTGTTACAGATTCTCCGCAGCGGCGGCCTTGACGCCCTCGATGATCGTGTCCCAGTCGGCCCCCGGCCGGCGCGTGACGGTGACGAAGTCGTTCACGCCGAACAGCGCGGCCACGCCCTCGACCCGGAAGACGGCGGCGGCGAAAGGGTTGCCCTCGGCCGCGGCGGCATTGGCGAAGTTCATGGTGGACGGCAGTTTCACGTCGAGCGTGAACTTCATGGCGTTGGGGTTGGGGGTGGGCGAGGGGCTTGCGGAGGCCATGGGCTGCGATGCTAGGCGACGGGACTACCGTGGCGACGTGGACCCCACAGCCCGGTTCGCCGAGCTCGTGCAGGGGCCGGAGCCCGACATCCCCCTCGACGAGGCCTCCCTGCTCATCGCCGCCCACGCCTATCCCAACCTCGACGTGGAGGCCGAGCTACGCGTGCTCGACGAGCTGGCCGCCGGGTGCCCGGCGCCCACCCTTGAGGCGTGGCGGCGGTACGTGTTCGTCGACCTCGGGTTCAGCGGGAACGTGGGCTCGTACTACGACCCGGCCAACTCCTACCTGAACGACGTGGTCCGCCGGAGGATGGGCCTCCCGATCACCCTGTCGGTGGTGGGCATGGAGCTGGGCCGGCGGGTCGGCCTGCATTTCCGGGGTGTCGGCATGCCCGGTCACTTCCTCCTCCGGGACGACGGGGACCCGCCCACGTTCGTCGACCCGTTCGAGAGCGGCCGGCTGCTCGACCGGGCCGCGTGCGAGGAGCGGTTCCATGCCGTGAACGGCGCCGACGCGCCCTTCCTACCGTCGTACCTCGAGCCGGTCGGGTCGCGGGCGATCCTCTCGCGGATGCTGGCCAACCTGCGGTCGATCTTCGTCCACACGGCCGACCTGCGGGGCCTGGAGTGGGTGCTGACGCTGCGACTCTCGATACCTGGCGCCCCCCCGCTGGAGCGGCGTGACCTGGCCCGGGTCCTCGGCTCCGGCGGTCGCTTCGACGAGGCCGCCGTCCACCTGGAGGAGTTGGCCGAGGCCGTGCCCGACCAGGCCGACGTCCTGCTGACCGAGGCCCTTGCCTTCCGAGCCAAGCTGAACTGACCCATGCCGGCGGGCACCCGGGTCCTTCGGACCTCGCCCGCCGG
>JALYGL010000218.1 GCA_030777125.1 Actinomycetota bacterium | reverse complement strand
AAGGAGGTGCTGGCCGCCAACCGCAGCGTGCTCGACGCCATGGCCCATGCCCTCATGGAGCAGGAGAGCCTGGAGGGCGACGACCTCGACCACCTGCTGCTGCGGGTCAGCGCGGTGGACGGCGACGCTGCGGCCGGCCAGGCCACCGGCGCCACGACCCAGGGCGCCGGGGCATGACGGGGTCACGGCGGTGGACGGCGCTCCTCGTCCTGCTGCTCATGGCCGGGGCGGCGTGCAGCGACGGCGGGGGCGGGACCGACGAGGCCGTCGAGGACCCCGTCGGCGACGCCCGCCAGCCGTCGGCCGACAGGGTCGTCCAGTTCAACGGGGCCAGTCAGACGCGTCTGGCCGGGGTGGTGAACACCCCGGCCCAGGACGGTGGTGCGGCACCTGGGGTCCTCATCGTGCCGGGCCTGGCCCCGACCGACAAGGACGGGCAGGTGGTGGGCACGCCGCCGGATCTCTTCTACAAGGACCTGAGCACGTCGTTCACCGCGGCCGGCCTGGTCACATTCCGCTATGACCGCCGAGGGGTCGGTCAGAGCCGGCTGGCATCCGGGCAGCAGCTGTCCTGGGACGACATGGTCGGCGACGCCCGCAGCGCGTTTGCCTTCCTCGGCCAGCGGTCGGAGGTGGGTGAGTCGGGGCTCGCCGTGGTCGGTCACGACGTGGGGGGTCTCATCGCCCTGAAGCTGGCGGCCACCGAGCCGCGCGTGAAGAGCGTGGTGCTGGTGTCGACTCCGGGTCGGCCCCTCCTCGACGTGCTGGCCGAGGGCTTCGCCGCGACCCACGGGCCGGAGTCGGCGGAGGCCTTCCGGGCCGCGGCAGGGACCCTGATGTCGACTGGATCACTACCGCCGCGTACCACCCTCCGAGCGGAGCACCAAGCGGTGCTGGCGGCCGGGTCCGACGGGATGCTCAGGAGTCTGCTGGCGGTCGACCCGCTGGCAGATGCCCCGGCGGTGAAGGTGCCGGTGCTCATCGCGTCCGGTGGCACGTCCACCACGGTCACCGGCGCCGACGCCGAGCGCTTGAACCAGGCGTTGGGTGGGCGGGCCGAGCTGGTGACCGCGGCCAACGCCGGACCGACCCTCCTGGAGGTGTCCGACGCCCCGGCGCGAGCTGCGGACCCGGCGGACCACACGTCCCACGGCGCCCCGCCTCCTCAGCCCAAGACCACCCGTGACGCCGATGCCATGCAGCGCATCTCCGGCTTCCTTCGGGGTTCACTGGCCGCCGCCGGTCAATGACCGCTCCCCGGATGGGCTGATCGAGTGCGGTGGCCTCCGGTCCGTTCGTCCACCCGGTAGCCTCGGGTCGACCGATGGTGAACCCCGCCGTCAGCGAACCGACCAGACCGGCCCGGCTCACCGACGAGCTGTGCCGGCTGCAGGCCGTGACCACCGCTCTGGCCGCGGCCGACTCCGACGTCGGCGTCGCCGACGTGGTTCTCGACCAGGTGCTGCCCGCGGTGGGCGCCGATGCCGGCCTGCTGGCCATGGTCGACGACGACGGCTGCCTTCGAGTCGTGCGGGCCGGCGGCTACGGCGACGTCGCCCAGGCGTGGCAGGTCATCCCCCCCGACGCCGGCCTCCCGTTGTCGGAGGCCGCTCGTCGCGGAGAAGCGGTCTGGCTGTCCACGGGTCAGGACCGGCTGGAGTCCTTCCCGGCGACCCGGCAGATCCCGCTCGTCCACCAGGCGCTGGCGGCGCTGCCGCTACAACTCGGGGACCGGGTCGACGGCGTGCTCGGCATCAGCTTCACGGAACCGCGGGCATTCACGCCCGACGACCGGGCGTTCCTGTCCACCGTCGCCCAGCAGTGCGCAGTGGCCCTCGACCGGTGCCGGCTCCAGGGCCGGGAACGGGCCCGAGCCGTCGCCGCCGACGAACAGGCACGCATGCTTGAGACGCTCCAGCGGGTGGGGCACGCCCTGGCCGGCGAGCTCAACCTCGACCGCATCATCCAGACGGTCACGGACGCCGCCACCCAGCTCAGCGGCGCCGAGTTCGGCGCCTTCTTCTACAACGTCGTCCGCGAGGACGGCGAGGCGTACATGCTCTACAGCGTCTCCGGCGTGCCGGCCGAGGCGTTCGCCACCTTCCCCATGCCGCGGTCGACCGCCGTGTTCGGCCCCACGTTCCGGGGCGAGGCCATCATCCGCCTCGACGACGTGCAGGCCGACCCCCGCTATGGCCACAACGAGCCGTACCGGGGCATGCCTCCCGGCCACCTGCCCGTGCGCAGCTACCTGGCCGTGCCCGTTCTGGCCCGGTCCGGTGAGGTGCACGGGGGGCTCTTCTTCGGGCATTCCCGGACCGGTGTCTTCACCGAAAGGTCCGAGCAGTTGGTGGCCGGCATGGCCGCCCACGCCGGGGTCGCCATCGACAACGCCCGGTTGTACGAGGCCGAGCAACGGGCACGGGCCGCGGCCGAGGAGGTGGCCGACCGCCTCAGCCGCATCCAGACCCTCGGTGGTGCCCTGTCCCGGGCGGTCACCGTGAACGAGGTCGTGCGGGTGATCACCGAGGAGGCCGTCCCGGAGCTGGGCTCACGCAGCCGGGCACTGTGGGTGGTCGACGAGGACGACGCCGTCCTGCGGCCGGCGGGGTCGGTCGAGCCGGGTGGTGGGTTGCAGGAGATCCCCCTCGACGGCCCGTTCCCGGCGGCCGAGGCCGTCCGTTCGGGAACCCCGATCTTCGTCTCCTCGGGCGCGGATCGGGCCGTCCGCTTCCCCGAACTGGCCACCATGCCCAGCCGGGTGCGGTCGTTCGCCGTCCTCCCGCTCCTCGGTGAGCACGGGGCGATCGGAGTGCTGTCACTCGGCTTCGACGAGGAGCGCGCGTTCGAGGACGCCGAGCGCCGGTTTCTCGTCGCCATGGCCGACCACTGCGCGGTCACCCTCGAGCGGGCCCGCCTCTACGACAGCGAGCGCCAGGCGCGGGCGCAGGCGGAGCACGACCGGCGGCGGAGCCAGCAGCTGGCCTGGGCTCTGCAGACGAGTCTGCTCCCGCCCCGTCTGCCGGACGTGCCCGGCCTCGAGCTCGGGGCGCGCTACCACGCCGCCCTGGCCGGTGTGGACGTCGGAGGCGACTTCTACGACGTGTTCGACACTGGTGGCGATTGGGCGGCGGTGATCGGCGACGTGTGCGGTAAGGGGCCGGAAGCCGCGGCCCTCACCGCCCTGGCCCGGTACACGGTGCGCTCGGTGGCCATGGACCTGCGGCAACCAGCACAGGTCCTGCGCAAGCTGAACGAGGTGCTGCTGCACCAGAAGTTGGACGAGCGGTTCTGCACGGTGGCCTACGGGCGGATAGTCCCGACGGTGAACGGTGTCCGGATCACCGTCAGCCGTGGAGGCCACCCGCGCCCGATGGTCCTGCGGGGCGACGGCACGGTCGAGCCCGTCGGGGCGGCAGGCGGGCTCATCGGGCTGTTCCCCGAGATCCGGCTCTGGGAGGAGACGGCCCAGCTCTTCCCCGGTGACAGCATCGTCTTCTACACCGACGGGGTCACAGAAGCGGGCCGGGCCCGGCGCCAGTTCGGCGAGACCGGGCTGACCCAGGTCCTTCAGGCCACCGTCGGTTCGACGGCCGCCGAGCTGGCCGAGGCGGTGGAGGCCGCCGTCCTCGAGTTCGGCGGCGCCCAGCCCCGCGACGACCTCGCCATCCTGGCCCTCAGAGTGCCTCGTTGATGCCGGGGGGCACCCGGGTCCTTCGGACCTCGCCCGCCGGTGCCGACGGGCGCCCCAGCCCCGTCGGCGCCGACTGAGCTGCGCGTGTCATCCGCACTCCACTAGTCCACGTCGACGTCGGCGCCGAAGGCGGCGCCGAGGAGGATCCCCTTCCCGGTGATCAGGTACTGGCGGATCTCGGGCTCGTGGAGGCTGGCCCGGGTCTTGAGGACGGTGAGGGCGCGCTTGACCTGGGACTCGTCGCGCACGAACTGCAGCCGGATGACGTTGTCCGACATGTTCGAGATGCCGCTCTGCGAGAGTCGGGCCAGGTGGAACAGGTCGGGCGTCTCCATGGTCATCATCACGCTGATCCCCTGTCGGGAGCAGCGCTGGACCAGCGAGTAGATGTACTCCCGGAACCGCACCGCGTCGGGGGACGCGAAGGCCAGATCGCCCACGCTGTCGATGAGCAGCCGGCGCACACCCGTGGCCTCCGCCGTCTCCAGCACCTCGTTCACCCACTCGTCGATGTAGAGGTCGACCGAGGAGCGGTAGAGCTGGGAGACTCCGGGGTCGCGGAGCGACCAGCCGAAGCCCCGGACAGTGCGCTCGAGCTGGCTGGGGTTCTCCTGCAGGTTGGCGATGAGTCCCGGCTCCCCCTGGGCGGCGCCGCCGAAGATGAAGCTCAGGCCCATCACCGTCTTCCCGGAACCAGACGGGCCCGCGACCAGAGTGCAGGCGCCGGGCCAGTAGCCGTCGCGAAGCATGGTGTCGAGGGCGGGGATCCCCGACGAGATCCGACGCTCAGGGAGAGGGTATTCGGTGGGGTCGGAGGTGTCGGCCAGCCGGGGGAAGACGTCGAGGCCCCGCTCGGAGAGGCGGTACGCGTGCTGGCCGGACAGGAACCCGCTCCCACGGAGCTTCAACACCTGCAGAACCCGCGTCTCCCGCTCTCGGGACAGCACCGACGACAACTGGATGATGGCGTCGGCCACCGCGAACTCCGGCTCGCGGGCGATGTCGTCGGGCCCGTACTCGCCCACCCAGAACGACGATGCCCCCGACGCGGCCAGGCGAGCGGCGAAGTCATGGAGGAACCACCGGAAGTCGCTGGGCTCACGGGCAAAGGCGTGGAGGGCCTTGAAGCTGTCGATGACGACGATTGCCGGACCGTGCTGGGCGATCACCTGCTCGAGCCGCTCGACGAAGGCGGGCAGGCCGCGCTCGTCGAGCAGCGCGCCCAGGTCCTCGTAGAACACCTCCTTGCCCACCCGGTCCTCGTCGAAGAAGGTCAGGCTCCGCCCGTAGCGCAAGATCTTGTCGAGCGGCTCCGAGACGGTGGACACGTACAGGGCGGGGCGTTCCACGGTCGCGTTGGAGAACACGAACTGCTGCGCCAGGAGCGTCTTGCCGGTCCCGGGCGCCCCGGTGATGAGAGTGAGCGCGTCGCAGGACAGGCCGCCGCCGAGCACCGCGTCCAGCCGGTGGTGCCCGCTGGACAGCCGCGCCGGGCGAGTCGTCCCCTCCCTCCCCATGCGAACGAAGAGCCTACAGGGCGTCCAATGCGAGGCTTTGGGTAAGCGCCAGCCCGCCCGTAGCCAGGGACGATGCTAAGTGCGCTACGCACCTATTGAGCAGCCGCCACCGGGGAAGCACAATGGCCCGGTACGGGCGGAGGAGCCTGTCTGTTTGGCGGCCTGGCCGGCCGCTCCCGGGCCGGGGGCGGCGCCCCGCCGGCGCCCCGCCGGACGAAGGAGGAGAAAGGTCGGCGAGAAGCCGGAGGCCGTGTCCACTAACCGCCGGTCGCACCCATCACCAACCGGCATCGACGGCGGCCCAGAACGGGGC
>JALYGL010000217.1 GCA_030777125.1 Actinomycetota bacterium | reverse complement strand
CTCCTTGACCGCGACCTCGGCCGGTGAGTAGCCGACGTCAGCCCAGCCGGTCGGGTAGAGCCACACCCCGGAATCGGCTCGCTGCACGAGCAACAGCTCCCCCCGGTCGTTGCCCACCACCGCCCCTACCGCCGCTTTGGGTGTGACGTAGCCGGCCACACCGCGACCCACGCTGGCCATCCACTCCTGCACCACGAGGTCGGGGTCGGGCCCGCTCGGCGTGGCTGCCTGCATCTCCGCAGCCACCCTCAACACCTCCTCGAAGCGCTCCCGTTCGTAGAGGTTGTCGCTGAAGCCGAGGCCGGTGCGAGCGATCCCGGCAAGGGTCTCGCTCCAGCGCAGGAGGTCGTGGGCCCGGCCGGCGTCGTCCACGCTGGTGCCCAGGCGGCTCGTCAGGTCCCGCTGCTGGGGCTGGGCCCGGGGCGGGAGGAGCGCCCGGCGGCCGCCAGGTCGCCGGGCGACTCGAGGGGCAGGGGGTTCTCCGCCCCGACAGCCCGATCGCGCCCGGCCTCCTCGGCTTCGGCCTGCGCAGGCTGCACCGCCTGCCCGTGGCGGTCGCCGTAGCTGCGGGCGACCCGAACGAAGTCGCGCTCGAGCTGATCGTGGTCGACCTGGCTGCCGTTGCGCAGACGCACCTGCTCGGTTTGCAGCTCGTTGCGCTCCTGGCTGAGGTGCACGCGGGTGAGCGAGTCGGCGGACACGAGGAGCTCGTCGCCCTTGGCGATCCGACTGGTGACCGCTTCTTGCGCACGCCTCGTCCCCCGCCCGGGCAGGCTCACCTCGATGGCTCTCAGATCGCCCCTGGCGCCGCGGGTCTTGTCACCAGCGCCTCCGCTCCGAGGTGGGCTTCTCCTGCCGGGCGTGGCGGGGGGCTCACCGGAGTTCCAGTCACGGGGACACCCTACCAACGCGAACAGGGGGGCGGTCGAAGCGCTCCTGGAACGGTGCAGGCCAGGCGGTCTTGCCCTTCGGCGAAGGAAAGCGCCGATCGCGAGCAGTAGCAACCCGAACAGAACCTGGATCGCGACCGGGGCATCCACCACCGGGAGCTCGGGCCTACTCACGAAAGTACATGCAGTCCCGGGGACGCCCGCTCAGGGCGATTCGATGATGTCGAGGCGTTCGATGACGTGGCGGGTGGTGGGCGAGGGGTCCTCCGAGGTTCCTCCGTCGGCGCCGATCTTCTCGAGCACCTCGAGGCCCTGGACGACCTGGCCGAACAGCGGGAAGTCGGGGTCGAGCTCGGCTGCGTCGGGACTCAACCAGATCATGAACTGGCCGCCGTTGTCGTCCGGGCGCTCGTGGGCCATCACCAGCGAACCCTCTCGATACTCCCCCCGCTCGGGCAGCGGATCGTCGGGGAAGGTGTAGCCGGGGGCCCCCACCGGTCCCTCCGGGGCTCCGCTCTGGGCGTAGAAGCCCGGCACCACCCGATGGAACGGCAGGCCGTCGTAGAAGTGGTAGCGAGCGAGGAACACGAAGTTGTTCACCGCCAGCGGCGATCGCTCGGGATCGAGCATGGCGATGAAGACACCGGCGGTGGTGACGAATCGAGCCCGGTAGCTCTTGGCCACGTCGATGCACATCTCCGGGGCCCGGTCGAACACGGTGCGGCGCCCGGAGCTGCCGTCAGGGGCCGGGCACGGCGGAGGCCGGGGCGAGGCACCGGTGGGCGCCGACGTCTCCGTGGTGGCGGTCGCCGGCTGCTCATCGGCGGCTTCGTCGCGCACCGAGGTTCCCAGCACCCCGAGGAAGAGGATGGCCAGGGTGGCCAGGAGCCCCACCGCAGCTCTCGCCTTGCGTTTCTTCGGGCGGCTGGCGGCGGCGGCCGCCTGCCGTCGCCCATGCTCCCGACGCGCCCGCCGGGCCCGCTGCCGCTCCCGCTGGCCCTGCTTGGACACGGCTCGGATGGTACTGGCGACGATGTCGCCGGCTCCCGGCCTCCGCGCCGGGAGGTCGCCACCGGGACCTACCGTTCCTCGCCGAACCTCCGCCCGGGGGACGAGGTGGCGTGGAGCACCGCCCGCTCGAGCTCTCGCACGTCGACCCGGTCGGCCAGCTTCGCCCCTCCTGCCGTGCGCAGGTAGAAGGTGTCGATCACCTCGCTGCCGAGGGTTGCCACCTTGGCCAGACGGATGTCGAGGTCGAGTTCGGCCAGCGCGGTGGTGACGCGGTACAGCAGCCCCAGGCGGTCCGGCGCCCGCACCTCGACCACCGTGCAGGAGGCCGAGGCGTGGTTGTCGATGCGGACCCGGGGGGCGGGGAGCAACGAGGTGCCCCGAGGGACCTGCCGGGACGACCGCGACCGTTCGGACAGCCGGGCGTCGAGCGCCAAGCGGCCCTCGAGCGCACGGCGAACGGTGGCAGTGACCCGGTCCCACTCGAGGCCCCCCGGGCCCGCTTCCACCCGGAACTGGGACGCCGCCCGTCCGTCACCGGAGGCAGCGTCGGCGGAGCGCACCGCCAGCCCCTCGAGGGCCAGCGCGCCGGCCACCCGGCTGAACAGCCCGGGCCGGTCGGGGGCGACCACGGTCAGCACCTCTCCCGAGCCCTGCACCACGGTTCCGGCGCCGGCCATGAGCCGTCGCACGGTCGCGTCGGGAAAGCCGTCGCCGCGCAGCTCCCGAGCCTCCCCGCCCCGCAGCACGTGGGCCACCCGCTCGACCAGCTCGGCCACGAGCCCCGCCTTCCAGGACCCCCAGGCCGAGGGC
>JALYGL010000216.1 GCA_030777125.1 Actinomycetota bacterium | reverse complement strand
CGGTCAGGTCCTCCAGGGGCCGGCGGTGAAGGACCTGGAGCCGCGCCAGGTCAGGTGATCCCCAGGGACACGATGACGAGGATCAGGGCCAGCGCGCCCACGAAGTCGACCGACGACGTCACCAGCGGGATCCCGTAGGTGTCGGGGTCGACGCCCAGGCCGACGGCGGCGATGGTCCCGTAGTAGGCCACGAAGACCACGAACAGCACGGCCAGGATCCCGCCGACCAGAGACACCACCACCATGCGGTCGAGCCCGGGACTGGCCTGGCCCAGCAGCCGCCCGGTGAAATGGGCGCCCATCCCGTTGAACAGGTAGACGGGGGCCCCCAGCAGCAGGACGAGGGCGCCGTCGCGGCGGGCGTCGCGGCTGGGGAACCGCCCGGCGCCCATCAGGCCGAGGTGGAGCTTGGTCGACAGCCGGCTGGAGAGGATCCCGCCCAGGGCGCCGGCGCTGCTGATGAAGGCGGGGAACAGGATGAGCAGCGACGGGAAGGCGGCGAAGGTGACCAGCCGTTTCTCGATGGCGATCCCGGCCATCGTGCTCAGGCAGGCGGCGGCGAACAGGATCGGTGTCGACTCCCGCACCACCCGTCGCAGCACATCGCGCTCCGACCGCCACGCCGACAGGAGGGAGGCGGCGGCGAGCACGATCATGGCCAGCCCCAGGGCGTCGTCGAGGGGGTCGACGCCGACAAGCTGGGCGGCCAGCCACAGGGCCGGAAGGGTGAGGACGTCACCCAGCGTCGACACCAGGGGAGCGGTGACGTTGTCGAGGTCCCAGCCGAAGCGCACCGAGCCGGCGGCCAGGGCAATCGTCGCCATGAGCACGACCACCGAGGCCAGGGCGCCGCCGACGATCGAGATCATGGCCAGGTCGAGGATCGAGATGGTGTTCATCACCCCGAGGGCGACGGCCACCGTCTTGGCCACCACGGCCAGCAGCAGGGAGAGGGCCACGGTGAGGACCATCGCCGCGGTCACGTTCTGGCCCAGGAGGGTGTCGCGTCGCACCGAGAGGCGGAAGGTGCCGACGTGGATGGACGTGCTCAGCCGGTTGCCCAGGGCGGAGAACACGTTGCCCCGCAGCCCGATGGCGGCAGGAACGAGTACCAGCAACCCGGGAAGCTGTTCGAGGGTGCCGGTGATCGAGCCGAGGACGGCTCCGGCCACCAGGCTGGTGGTGCTGTTGAGGAAGAGCGCCACCAGGCTCTGCCGGGCGCCCTCGGTGCTCGGGCCGAGCAGGTTCCTGAGCCGGCCGAGGAGCCGGATCGGCCGGGGTCGGCCCGGAGGCAGGCGGATGCGCACGGGGCGGAGCGGAGCCGCGGCAGAGACACCACGTTGGCGCTGCCGGCCCGTCGGGACTCTAGCCCTGGGCCACCGCCCCGACCGTCGCCGGGGGCCGGCCGGTCACGGGGCGCGTGGGAGCGCGGGTCAGCTCTTCGCGGCCGATTCCAGTCGCTGCTCGGCGCCCCGGTTGCGCCGAGTGATCGCCACCGCGGCGATCGCTCCGGCGATGCCGAGCACCACGAGGAAGGTCACCAGAGCCTTGCTGGCGCCCCCGCTGCCCTCGGGCTGCTTCTCGGTGGCGGCCCCGCCGCCGGTCGCTCCGGCCCCACCACCGGTCGTGCGGTTGCCGGAGACGTCGTCGCTCCCGGTGTTGACCCCCGACTGGTTGGACGGCCCTCCGGCGCTGGTGTTCGGCGTCGACTCGCTGGGCTGGTTGCCGCCCGGGGAGTTGGTCTGGGCCCATGCCGTCGCCGGCGCGGCCAGCGTGAGCACGGAGAGGATGGCGATCGTCATGAGAGTCCTTCGCATGCGCTCAACCTCCCCCGCCGGAGAGCTGTTCAACCGCGATCCGGCATGCGCCTACGCTGAACGAACGCACCACCCGCCCCTGTAGCTCAGCTGGATAGAGCGGCTGCCTTCTAAGCAGCGGGTAGCAGGTTAGAGTCCTGCCGGGGGCGCACGCGAAAGTGCTGGTCAGAGCCGGTATGGAGTAGAAATCTCGTCGGCGCGACGCGCCGCTGAGTCCGCATTAGTCCGCATCAATTCAGTGTGCGGCTTGTGCGGTCCCGGTTCATAGTGGACACCGTGGCTCCGGCACCTGCCTGACACTTCCGGGACGCGGCTCCGGTACCTGGGCGACACTGGCTCCGGTACCTGCACGACATTCCGCTGCCTGAGGGGGTCCACCACCCGCCGGTCGCCACCTCCTTCGCTGTGGTCGTTCGCGCCCGCAGATCCGAAGGAGGCCGGCCGTGCTCGTGGAGTTGGGACTGGTGGAGCAGCGCTATCGGGCCGTGTGCGAGGTGCTCGACGGAGCCACCGTGGTCGACGTGGCCAGGCGCAACGGTGTCGCCCGCCAGACCGTCCACGACTGGCTCCGGGCGTATGCGAAACAGGGCCTGGCTGGTCTGGCCGACCGCAGCTCCAAGCCGGCGTCCTGCCCGCACCAGATGGTCTCGGCGGTGGAGGCCCGCATCGTCGAGCTGCGCCGGGCGCACCCCGCCTGGGGTCCGCGCCGGATCCTGCACCAGCTCGGCCTCGACGGCGTCGACCCCCTGCCCGGTCGCTCTTCGATCTATCGGGCTCTGGTCCGCCACGGCCTCGTCGACCCCAAGCGGCGCAAGCGCCGGCGCTCCGACTACAAGCGCTGGGAGCGGTCGCGATCGATGGAGCTGTGGCAGATGGACGTGGTCGGGCGCATCCACCTGGCCGACG
>JALYGL010000215.1 GCA_030777125.1 Actinomycetota bacterium | reverse complement strand
GGCCTGGGCCGCGGTGGCCGCGGTCCTCGCCGCCACCGGCCCCCGCGGTCGCCGGGCCGCCCTGCGCGGCGGGGCCTGTTACCTCTCCGCCACCGCCCTCCACCTGCCGATCAAGGCCGTGGTCGGCCGGCGTCACCCCCCGGGTGCCGCCCGCCACCAGCTCGGGCCGGTGACGTCGTCGTTCCCCTCCGGCCACGCGGCCAGCGACCTGGCCTTCGTCTTCGGCGCGGCCCAGGAGTGGCGGGCCGCATTCGTGCCCTTGGCCGCGTGCTCCCTCGCCGTGCACTGGTCGCTGGTCCGGAAGCGGGCCCATTACCCGACCGACGTGCTGGCCGGTGGTGCCCTGGGCATCGCCGTCGCCCTCGCTCTCTGGAAGCTCTGGCCTCCTCACAGCGCTTCGACGGAGGAGGGGCCCGACGCGCCGGCGGCCACCGAGCCGCCGGAGGCGGTCGGCGACCGCGACGTACGGGTGCGGTGAGTCAGGACGCCGTCTGCGGCCGGCGGGTCTGGCGGTAGGCCCACACGATCAAGGGCGCCTGCAACGGCACCCGGAGCCACGACACGGCCGTGGCTCCGGCGGGGAAGCCGGCGCCGGGGAGACCACCGTCCAAGGCCATCTGGACGTTGGCCGGCCAGACGGCCACGAGGACGACGACGGCCATCCAGGCCCCGAGGCGGCGGGTCCGGGGAACGGCCACCAGCACACCGGCGACCACCTCCAGCACCCCGCTGACCGCCACCAGCTCCGGAGCCGCCGCGGCGAGAGGACGCGGGACGATGCGCTGGTAGCTGCGAGGGACGACGAAGTGCATCGCCCCCGCCGCGGCCAGCAGGAGCCCGAGGACGACAGGGGAGAGGGCGTAGCCGGATTGCGCTCGGCGGCTCAGGGCTTGGAGTCGACGTCGCCCTCGACCGTCACCCCGTCGCCCGAGGTGTCGATCCCGCCCTCCGCGCTGCAGCCGGCGAACAGCCCACCGGCCAGCACGAGGGCGACCAGCGCCCGCAGTGTCTTGCGTCGCATGTGCATGCCTCCTTTCCCTGCGAGGTGTTCCCCGGCGGCCGTTCGTCAACCACTCGTGGCGGGCGGCTCACGCCCCGTGGCGGTCAGCCCGGTTGTTGCCCGCCGCCCTGGTGAGGGTAGGTGGTCACGATGTCAGGCCACGACCGGAGCGGGGGCGCGCCGTGAACAGGGTCGAGGAGGTGGAGGCCAAGCTCGACCGGGTGCGGACGTGGCTCGGTTCGCGGTCGCTCGACGGCGTGGTCCTGGGGTCCCAGACGGGCTTCGCCTGGATCACCGCCGGGGGCGACAACCACGTGGCCCTCGGCGACGCCGCCGGCGTGGCATCGGTGCTGGTGACCCCGGGCGGCGCGTGGCTCCTGAGCGACAACATCGAGGGCCCGCGCATGCTGGCCGAGGAGGTGGCCGGGCTGCCGCTCGAGCCGGTCGAATGGCCGTGGGTCGAGCCGGGGAGCGTGGCCGCCGCCGTGGCCCGCCTGTGCCCCGGCGACCGGGTGGCCTCCGACACGATGGCCCACGGCCTGCCTCCGGCCGACGGGGTCGACCGGCTGCGCCGGGCGCTGCTGCCGCCGGAGGTCGACCGCTACCGGGCCGTCGCCCGCGACACCGCCACCGCCCTGGAGGACACGTGCCATCAGGCCCGCCCGGGTGACCGCGAGCGTGAGGTCTCGGCCGTGCTGGCCCTGACCTGTCGCACCGCCGGCATCCTCGACCTGGTCAACCTGGTGGCGGCCGACGACCGGATCGCCTCCTACCGCCACCCCGTCCCGACGGCCAAGCGCGTCGAACGCACTCTGCTCGTCGCCGTCGTCGGCCGTCGCCACGGGCTGCACGCGTCCGCGAGCCGCATGGTGACCTTCGCCCCGCCCGACGACGACCTCGTCGACCGCCACCGCGCCGTCGGCCGGGTCGACGCCCGCCTCATCCTCGAGAGCCGGCCGGGGCGGACCCTCGGCCAGGTGATGGCCGCGGGGATGGCGCAGTACGCCGAGGAGGGGTTCGCCGACGAGTGGCGCCTGCACCACCAGGGTGGCCTCACGGGATACGCCGGTCGGGAAGTGTTCGCCACGCCGGAGTCGCCCGACGTGCTCGAGGCCGACCAGGTCGTCGCCTGGAACCCGTCGATCACCAGGGTGAAGTCGGAGGACACGGTGCTCGTGACCGACGGTGGCCCGGAGGTCCTGACTCGCACCGGACGGTGGCCGCAGGACGACGTCGACCTGCCGTCGGGCGTCATCTCCCGACCGGCGCTCCTCCAGCGCGGACGGTGACGGCGACGATCGTCGTCAGGTGATGCGGATGACGGTGTCGAGCCCGCTGATCTCGAGCACCTTGCGGGCCGGCGGCCTCGGGTTCCGGAGCACCATCTCCCGGCCGTTCTCGCGAGCCCGTTTGAACGCCGCCACCAGCACCGACAGGCCGGTGGAGTCGATGAACCCGAGCTGCGCCATGTCGAGGGTGATGTCGGTGGACCCCTCGGTCAGCAGGTCGAGCAGGCCCTCCCGGAGCAGCGGCGCGGTGGAGATGTCGAGATCGCCGATCAGGTGGACCTCGGCCCCGCCCTCGCGTCGGGCCACCATGAAGTCGAACTGTCCGGCCGTGGTCACTCGACGACAAACCCCCGCCGAACCCCGGTCGCCGCCACCATGCTCCGTCTGTCCGCCGCCACCCGTTCCCCTCATTCCCGTACAGAGCACGTGGCCCCGACGTGCCGGTCGCGGGAGCGCCCTGCCACGCGGCGTCATGACGCCGGCTGGGGGCTCAACCGTGCGTCCATTATCGACCGCCGGGGCCGGGGCGGCAAGGGTGCAGCGCCGCTAGAGACGTCCCACACCATGTTTGCCGGGGGCGCGGCGTCGGTAGGAGCAATCGCGTCGCAGCCGGCAGCCGAGGAGAGCGAAATGGCCCAGCAGCAGACCGCGTCGACGGGCCTCGAACCGGCCCGGGGTGGGACCCTCGTGACCCCGCAGGGCCGCACGTCGATCGCCGACTCGGTCGTCGAGAAGATCGCCGGCGTGGCCGCCCGCGAGGTCTCCGGCGTGCACTCCATGGGACGGGGGGCGGCTCGGGCGTTCGGCACCATCAAGGAGAAGATCCCGGTCGGCGGCGGTCCCAGCGTCACTCAGGGCGTGAAGGTGGAGGTCGGAGAGCGCCAGGCCGCGGTCGACATCGACCTGGTCGTGGACTACGGCGTGTCCATCCCGGACGTGGCCCAGGCCGTGCGTGACAACGTCATCGCCCGCACCGAGCGCATGACCGGCCTGCAGGTGACCGAGGTGAACATCTCCGTGGACGACGTGTACCTGGGCGACGACACTCCCCCGGAGGAGCCCCGGGTCCAGTGACCTCGCCCGACCTCGACGCGGTGGCCGCCGCCGTCGCGGGGTGCCCACCCGTCGCCGGGCTGTCGGCAGGCCGATTCGGAGAGGTGGCCACATACCTCCCCGGGCGTCGCCTGGTCGGCGTCCGCCTCGACGACGACGAGCTGGAGGTCCACGTGGTGGCCCGGTGGGGCACGCCGTTGCCCGAGGTGGGCGACGCCGTCCGGCGGGCGGTGGCGCCCGTCGGCGACGGGCGGCCGGTCACGGTCTACATCGACGACATCGAGGTGCCCGGCGCCCCGGGCACCCCTGGAGCAGATCTCCCGTGAGCGACCCGAACGATCTGCTCGGGGTGGCTCCGGGAGCCACGCCCGCCGAGGTCACCGCCGCCTTCCGGCGCTTCGCTCTGCGGAACCATCCGGATCGCGGCGGTGACCCGGACCGCTTCCGAGCCGGCGCCGATGCCTACCGGCGGCTCGTCGGCCGGGCCCCGTCGACGGCCGGCGCCCACCGGGGCGAGGTGATGTTCCACCGGCGGCGCCGGCCCATGGGCGCTCTTCTCCGCCGCCTCAGCGACGCCCGTGGCGTCGCCCGTCCCCGTCCCTGACCCAAGGAGACCGTTCATGCAGCCCACCGTCGTCGGCCTGTTCGTCGGCCTGTTCCTCGGCCTGGCCCTCGCCTTCGAGGGATTCGGCGCCATGCTCATCGTCGCCTTCTGCGGCGCGGTGGGGTTCATCGTGATGAAGGTCGTGGAGGGCGAGATCGACCTCACTCCGTACCTGAGCGGGCAGAACCGCCGGCGGCCGTGACCCCGGCCAGCGGCGCCGGGCCGGCTGACACCAGCGAACTTCCCGCCCCCGGCGCCCGGCCTCCGGCCGTCACCGGTCGGGGTCACACCACCATCGCACCGGTGGTCGTCGAGAAGATCGCGGCCCGAGCGGCCGCAGGGGTCGACGGGGTGGGCGGCGTGGTCCGCACCGGCCTCAGCCGGTTCCTGCCGTGGGCCGCTGCGGCCGGGCCCGCGTCGGCCGACGCCGCCATCGACCGCGACACGGTCACCGTCGACCTCACCGTCAAGGTGCTGTACCCGCGCCCTGTGGGAAGGGTCACCGCCGAGGTGCGCGACCGGGTCGCCACCGACCTGGGCCGGCTGTGCGGGTTGCAGACGCGCCGGGTCGACATCACCGTTCCCGAACTGGTCCGCCCGGCCCGGACCGCCGGTCGGCGGGTGGAGTAGCGCGCCGGTGCCCCTCGTGAACCGGGTCGTGAGTGCGGTGCTGGCCCTGGCCCTGCTCGTCGGCGGAGTGCTGGTGGCGGGCGAGATCGTCGTCGCCGCCTTCGGGCGCGATCCCTGGGTCGTCCCCCACGACCGGTGGTACCGGGCCACCCTCGACCACCGGTGGGACGACGCCGCCACCCGGTGGGTGTGCATCGGTCTGGTCCTCGTCGGGCTGGCCCTGCTCGCCCTCCAGCTGGCCCGCCGCCGGCCCGCCGTCCTGCCGTTGGCGGGCGGCGCCACCGCCGCCGACCTGAGCCGGCGCAGCATCGAGCGCTCCCTGGCCCGCACCGCTTCGGGAGTCGACGGCGTGGCCGGGGCCAAGGTCAAGGTGTCCGCGTCCCGGGCCGACGTGGCCGCCACCACCAATCGCCGGCGGGCGGACGAGATCCGGCCTCGGTTGGCCGCGGCCGTCGAGGGACGGGTGCGTGCTCTCGGGCTGGCGCAGGCTCCGGAGGTCCGGGTGCGGGTGCGGGGGCGGGACGAGTGAGGCGCGGCCCCGACCGCCTCAACACCACCGTCCTCACCTTGCTCGGTCTGCTCCTGCTCGGGGCCGGCGCCTACGGCCTGGCCCGGGGGTACGGCGCCCTCGGGGAGCGCCAGGCCAACGACCCGGTGCTGGGGGACACCGTGCGCGACTTGGTGAACCGGAACGACGACTGGTTCTGGCCCGTGGCCGCCGCCGTTGCCTTGCTGGTGGCGTGGCTGGGCCTGCGGTGGCTCGTCGCCCAGGTCCGGGCGCCGGCGGTGTCGCGTCTCCCCGTGTCGTCCGATCCGGAGCGGGGCACCACCGAGCTGTCGGCTCCGGGAGCCGCCGCCGCCCTGGCCGGCGACGTCGAGGAGTACGCCGGGGTGCGCGCCGCCCGGGCGCGGGTGGTGGGCGACGGTCTGGAGCCGGCCGTGGAGCTCACCGTCGACGTGCACGACGACGCCGACGTGGCCGCGGTGCGGACCCGGGTCGAGGAGCACGCCCTGCCCCGGTTCGCCTCCGCCCTGGAGGTGGCCCACCTGCGGGCCCGAGTCCACCTCCGGCTGGCCGAGCCCGCCGGCCGGACCGTGCGGTAGACCAGGAGTAGAACGGTGAACCGGTGGTTGGCCGAGGCCCGCGGGCGCAGCCGCACCTACGACGACCGCTGGGAGGAGCTGGCCGCCGAAGGGCGCAACGTGCACGGCGAGGCCGACTTCGTGGAGGCCCTCCACCCCCGGTCGGTGCTCGACGCCGGGTGCGGCACGGGCCGGGTGGCGGTCGAGCTGGCCCGCCGGGGCGTCGACGTCGTCGGCGTCGACCTGGACCCCTCCATGCTGGAGGTGGCCCGGGCCAAGGCGCCGGCGCTGCGGTGGGTGCAGGCCGACCTGGCCGAGGTCGACCTGGGCCGGACGTTCGACGTGGTCGTGATGGCCGGCAACGTCATGATCTTCCTGGAGCCCGGGACGGAGGCGGCGGTGGTGGCCGCTCTGGCCGGCCACCTGGCTCCCGGTGGCGCCCTCGTGGCCGGGTTCTCGCTCCAGCCCGGGCGCCTCGACCTGGCCGGCTACGACCGGCACGCGGCCGCTGCCGGCCTGGCACTCGAGGGGCGGTGGGCCACCTGGGACTTCCAACCGTTCGCCGGTGGCGACTACGCCGTGTCCGTCCACCGCCCGCGGGGCTGATCAGCTCCCGGCGTCGTCGTCCTTCTTGGCCTCGCGGTTGTCCAGGAAGCCGGGCAGGCTCTCGAACAGGTCCGACACCGACAGCGGGCCGGTGCGGTCGCGCCCCGCGGCCAGGATCCGGTTCGGGTCGAACGGCGCGGCGCCGGCGCGGGCGTAGTCGGTACGGGCGTCGGAGGCCACGAACCGCCGCCGGATGGCGGCCACCGTGGCCGCGTCCGGGTCGTGCGACGCGTCGAAGAACGGTTCCTTGTAGAACAGCTGCCCGTTGACGCCCACGTCCGACAGGGCCAGCGCCATCTCCTCGATCATGGCCCCGTTCCCGGCGAACACGTACCGGCGCCCCCCCACCTCCGGCAGCAGCGGGGGCACAGACTCGGTGATGCGACCTCGCAGGCCGGTCCACCGCGGCGACGGTTGGGACAGGGAGATGGCGTAGTCGAAGTCCGCCGATGCGTCCCGCAGCCGGTCCAGCTCGTCGGTCAGGCAGATGTCGTCCTCCAGCCGCAGGCCCCACCACAGCCGCACGCGCTGGGTCGAACCCTGAACGGCCAGATGGCGCGCCAGGGACACGAACGGCGAGACGCCGGTGCCGGTGGCGAACAGGACCAGTTCCCTGCCCTCGTCCTCGTCACGAGGCAGCATCGACCGCCCGGTCGGTCCCCGAAAGGCGATCTCGTCGCCGACCCGAGCTGCCCGCCCGAGGTGCACCGACAATGGGCCCGCCTCGACCACCCGGACCAGCAGGTCGAACACGGGCTCGCCGGTGGGCGGCGACAGGATGCAGTACGGGCTCCGCCGGTAGCCGAACCCCTCGAAGTGGTGCTCGATGCCCACGAACTGGCCGGGGACGAACTCGAAGGGAGCCCCGTCCACCACCTCGAAGCCGATCCGAACCGTGCCCGTCGGGGTGAGCGGCGTGATCGAGGCGATCCGGGCCCGGCGGCGGTAGCGCGGCTTGGCGAACCAGCGGCCCTCGAGCTGGTCGGCGGGGGCGTCGTCGTCGGCCGGACGGCCGCGAACCTCGACGGTTCGACGGTCGCGTCGCAAGGGCGTCACCGATCCGAGGCTACCCCCGCCCGGGACGATCCCGGCTCAGGCGGCACCGTCGACGACGGCCCGACCCGCGACCGGAGCGGCCAGGTCGACCACCACCTCCTGGTACACGGCCAGCTCGATGCAGGCCACCCGCCCCTGCGCCGGGTCCCGGCCGCTGAACACGGTCACCGTCACCCGGTCGGGAGTCTCCTCGACGTCGACCCGGCCCACGACCGAGCACGGGGCCACGCCACCCCAGAACCGCACGGCGAGCTGGCGTTCGCCGATCGGCTCGGCCGAGTCGAACGGCCGGGGGCGCAGGTCGACGGCCCCGGCCACTACCGTCACCCGGGCCGGGTGCAGGTCGGCCGGCGGTGGGCCCGGAGGCACGTCGGTCCCGACCGGAGTGTCGGGGGACGGAGTGGTCGATGGGGAGGCACCGGCGCCGACCGACGCGGTGGTGTCGTCGCCGGGGCCGCACGCGACCGGTGCCACCAGCAGCACACCCAGCATCATCCCGAGCAGCACCCGTGCCGTCCGTCCCATGTCGGTTGGACGATCCCCGCGCGCCCGCCGGTTCCCGCCGGGGCTCAAGTCGCTCGCGCCCCTGGTCGATAGCTCGGGCAGCGACCACCGACCCGGAGAGTCCAACCGCCCGTGATCGACCTCGACTGGCTGGACGAGCAGCTCGAGCAGGCCCTGAGCGACGAGGTCCGGGCCCACCGCCGGAGCCGCCCGTCGCCGCACCCGGTCGGCCCGCCCGTCGCCCGAACCGCGGCACCCCCGTCGGAGCGCCACGACGAGCCCGCCCCCCGTCGCCGCGCGCCACAGCTGGACCTTGCCGGCCACGGGGCGCGGATCGAGGAGCTGGTCGCCCTCGGCCGGCTCCACGAGGCCGACCTCCACATCGCCGCCCACGCCTTCATCGCCGGCGAGTGGGGGAGCGCGGCCGACCGTCGCGACGCGGCTGGGTGGGCGACCATGCGGGCCATTCTGGACGGCCGCCCGGTCGACGCCCGGGCCGGTGCCGACCAGGTTTTGGCCCTGGGTCGGGAGGCGGGCGACCCGGCGGCGTGGACGCGGTACCTGACCCTGCACTACCGGCTGATCCTCGAGTGGGGGAGCGGGGACGATCGGTACGAGCTGCTCGACGAGTGTCGGGCCCAGGCCTACTGGCACGACGACGTGGCCTGGCGGGGAGCGCTCACCCTTCTACTGGCCCGACTGGGCAGGGACGATGAGGCCGCTCGCGAGCTCGACGTCACCCTGGAACGCCTCCGGACGGCGAATGTGGCCACGGCCGTGCGACTCGACGTCACCACCGACCTGGCCGAGGCGGCCGCCGTCCTGGGCGACGCGGCGCGGGCCTCGGTCGTGGCCCGGACGTCGGGATGGCCGGCCACCGCCGTGGTGGTGGTCGGGCGGGCGGAGGTGTGCAAGGGGTCCGTCGCCCGCTACCGGGCCC
>JALYGL010000214.1 GCA_030777125.1 Actinomycetota bacterium | reverse complement strand
GCCGCCGCCCGCGACCTCACCGCCCCAGGCTGACCGGGACGCCGGCCGGGGTGAGGGTGCTCAGGACGTCGCCGCTGACCGACGCGCTGGTGGCGTGGGCCTCTATGAGGGTGGCCACCGAGGGGCTCACCGGCTGCTGCGGGGCACTCGACGCCCCCAGGAACAGGGCCGAGGCGGCGGCGCTGCCGGCCAGGGCGGCGGCGACCGTGCGCCGGTGGTCGCGCCACCAGGGTCGGGACGACGGCCGCATGCGCTCGTAGAAGCCGAACGGCGGCTCCACCGCAGGCAGGGCCCGGACGGCGAGCCGCACGGCCCGGGTCGCGTCCAGCTCGGCGGCGCAGGCCTCACACCCGGCCAGGTGGGCCCGGGCGGCCGCCTCCGCCGACGGCGGGAGCTCCCCGTCGAGGAGGGCGCTCAGGAGGTCGCCCAGATGGGCGTTCCGAACGTCGTCGCCGCCGGTCATGCCAGCGCCTTCCGCAGCAGGGCCCGACCCCGGTGGATGCGGCTTCGCACGGTGCCCACGGGGACCTCGAGCACCGCGCCGATCTCCTCGTAGTGCAGTCCGACGACGTCGCAGAGGACGACGGCGGCGCGGTAGTCGGGCGGCAGCGCCCGGATGGCGTCCTGCACGTCGTCGGGCAGCCCGGCCGCGGCGGCGACCACGTCGGCGCTGTCGGACGGCGGCAGGACGCGGTCGGGCTCTTCGGGCAGGAAGTCCACCGGGCGCCGTCCCCGGCGGCGGACCTCGTCCAGAAACGTATTGGTGGTGATACGGCTCAACCACCCCTCCAGGGACCCCGGCCGGTACGTCTCCAGGCCCCTGCGGACCCGAAGCAACACCTCTTGCACGAGATCCTGCGCGTCGTCGTCGTTACCGGTCAGGCGATAGGCCAACGTGTACAGGAAGCGCCCGTGTCCTCGGGCCACTTCTTCCCACGTGGGAACCCCATCACCCGTCATGGAAACGACGGCCGCAGCCGCCTGGTTCCCTAGATCGCGGCGGGACCGCCCCGCCGCCTAGGCGGGAGGGGCGTCTCGGCGACCCTGTGCCTCGCGCTCGGCCAGCAGGGCGTCGAGCTCGGCCTTGGTGAGGGTGACCTTCTCGTTGGCCTGGCGCGGGTCGGCGATGGCGGCGGGCGCGTTGTCGTCGTCGCGGTCCCGGTCGCTCACGCCCTTCTTGAACTCCTTCGACGCCTCCCCCATCGACCGGGCCAGCTTCGGCAGCCGGGTGGAGCCGAAGAGCAGCAGGACCACGGCCAGGACGATGATCAGTTCCATGGGTCCGATGTTGGGCACGGCCCCAGGCTACAGGCCGCGGCCACCGTCTCGCTGTCGTCGTCGGCGGCCACGGAGAACGGCACCGCGCCCAGCGAAAGCACCACGGTGGACACGCCGATGGCGGCCCACGCGTCGAGCTGCTCGCCCACGTCGTCGACCGTCCCCACCAGCCCTCCGCGACGCCAGTCGTCGAGGGTGGCGCCGGCCACCACGCCCGGGGGCGACAGCCGGCGGAGGCGCTCGAAGCGCCGGGTCAGGTCGGCGGCGTCCTCGCCGACAAGGGCGTAGAGCCCGACCGACAGGTGGACCGACGCCGGGTCGCGCCCGAGTCGCTCGCACTCGGCGTGGAGCACAGCCACCCGCTTGCGGTAGGCCGCCGGTGTCGACCGCCACGCCGTGTTCCACCCGTCGGCGGCACTGGCCACCAGGCGCAGCAGCCGGTCCCCTTTCCCGCCCAGCCAGATCGGCGGCGCGGGACGCTGCACCGGGCGGGGGAGGCAGCGGGCGTTCTGGGCCCGCGCGTAGCGCCCGGCGAACGAGAACGGCCCGCCACCGGCCATCCCCCGCAGCACCTCGACGGCCTCGGCCAGCCGGGCCAGGCGTTCGCCGGGCCGCTCCCCGCCGGCCCCCACCAGGGCCAGCTCGGGCTCGTACCACCCGGCGCCGAGCCCCACGACCAGGCGGCCGCCCGACAGCACGTCGAGGGTGGTCACCGACTTGGCCAGCACGGTGGCCGGCCGCAGTGGGGCGCACAGGGTGAGGGTGCCGAGGCCCACCTTCGACGTGTGGACGGCCAGCGCCCCCAGTCCGACGATCGGGTCCACGCACGCCGACACGCCGGCACCGCCGAGCTTGCCGCTGAGAGGGCCGCTCGGGCCCTGGTGCCGCTCGATGTCGAGGAACAGGTGGTCGCTCAGCCACACCGACTCGAACCCGAGCTCCTCGGCCCTACGGGCCCAGCGGACGATCGACGACCACTGCAGCGGGCGCTCCCCCGGCACCGAGAAGTCGTACTGGGGCAGGGCCAGGCCGATCCGCATCTTCTCCCTCCCGGTGGCGGTGCGCGAGCGTAGGGCCCATCCTCGAGTGCGTCATCAACGTCAGCGAAGGCCGGGACCGGCGGGCCGTCGACGCCATGGCCCGGGCCGGAGGCGCCTGCGTGCTCGACGTCCACACCGACCCCCACCACCACCGCTCGGTGTTCACCCTGGCCGGAGCGGGCGTGGAAGAGGCGGCCAGGGCGGTGGCCACGGAGGCCGTGCGCCGGCTGGACCTGCGCCAGCACGCCGGCGCGCACCCCCGCCTCGGCGTGGTCGACGTGGTGCCGTTCGTGCCGCTGGCCGGTGCGGTGATCGACGACGCCGTGGCCGCCCGGGACCGGTTCGGCCGCTGGGCGGCCGCCGAGCTCGGCGTTCCGTGCTTCCTCTACGGTCCGGAGCGTCCGCTGCCCGAAGTGCGCCGCACGGCCTTCACCGCCCTGGTCCCCGACCTCGGGCCACCGGTGGCCCACCCGACCGCCGGCGCGGTATGCGTGGGGGCCCGTCCGGTGCTGGTGGCCTACAACGTGTGGCTGACCGGCGACCCGGCGGAGGCCCGGCGGGTGGCGGCGGCAGTGCGTGGTCCTCGGGTCCGGGCGCTCGGTCTGGACGTCGGCGGGCGGGCCCAGGTGTCGATGAACCTGGTTGACCCGGGCGTACTGGGCCCCGACCGGGCGTACGACCTGGTTGCGGCGCTCGCCCCGGTGGCCGGCGCCGAGCTGGTGGGCCTGGTGCCGGCGGCCGTGCTCGACCGGGTGTCGCCGGGCCGATGGGCCGAGCTCGGCCTGGACACCGACCGCACGATCGAGGCCCGGCTGGCGGCGGCGGCGCCTTCGGACCGGTGAGGGTGGGACGGCGACGCCGGGCACGGTCGTGGAT
>JALYGL010000213.1 GCA_030777125.1 Actinomycetota bacterium | reverse complement strand
TCGTGCGCCACGTGGAGGACGCCCGGGCGCTCAAGCCCGGCATCCTGCACCTGGTCGACCGGGTGCTGCGGGTCTACACCCCCACGGTGCTGGTCGTCGCCGCCGTGGCCGCCTTGGGCTGGACGCTCGGAGCAGCGGTCTTCGGCGCCGAGGCTGACGTCGAGCGGGCCGTCTTCGCCGGCCTCGGCGTGCTGGTCATGGGCTACCCGTGCGCGGTGGGCATCGCCGCCCCCCTGGCCATCGTGCGGGGCGCCGGCGAGGCGGCCGACGAGGGCATCATCATGCGCACCGGGGAGGCGTTCCAGGCCTTCCGGTCGGTGACCCATGTCGTGTTGGACAAGACCGGGACCCTGACCGAGGGGCGCCCGAAGGTGCGCGAGGTCGAGGCCCTGGGCGATCCTGACGAGTTGGTCCGCCTGGCGGCGGCGGCGGAGTCGGCCTCCGAGCACCCGCTGGGCCAGGCAGTGGTTGCCTCGGCCTTCGAACGCGAGCTGGTCCTGCCCACGGTCAGCGACTTCGAGTCGGTGACCGGCTTCGGCGTCTCCGCCGTCGTCGAGGGCCAGCGGGTCCTGGTCGGGCGCCCCCGCTTCCTCGAGGAGAACGGCGTCGACCTCGGCGGCGTGCATGACCGCATCGTGTCTCTGCAAGACGCCGGGCGTACCGTCATCGCCGTCAGCCGCAACCAACGGGCACTCGGGATCCTGGCCCTGGGCGACGAGCTCCGGGCCGACGCCGCCGACGCGGTGGCGGGCATGCGCCACGCCAAGCTCACCCCGGTGCTGGTCACCGGCGACAACGAGGCCGCCGCCCGCCGGGTCGGCGCGCAGCTGGGGATCGACGAGGTCCACGGCGGCGTGCTGCCCGAGGACAAGGCCGAGCTCGTCCGTCGCCTCCAGCAGGGGGACAACAAGGTGGCCATGGTGGGCGACGGCATCAACGACGCTCCCGCCCTCATGCAGGCCAACGTGGGTGTGGCCATGGGGGGTGGCACCGACATCGCCATGGAGTCGGCCGATGTCATCATCGTGGGCGACGAGGTGTCGTCGGTGCTGCGAGCCCGGGAGATCAGCCGGCGCAGCTACCGCACCACTCGCCAGAACGTCTCGCTCGCCTTCTTGTTCAACGGCATCGGGATCCCCGCCGCCACGACGGGCCTCGTCTACCCGGTGTGGGCCATGGTGGCCATGGCGGCCAGCGTCACCACCATCTTCGTCAACTCCATCGGCGGGCGGCCCTCGTTGCTCTTCGACGCCATCGCCAGTGTCGGTCGAACCGAGGCACCTGAGCTCAAAGAGGCCGAGGCCGTGCACGTGGCGACCTAGATGCCCCCGGCCCAGCCCCGCCCACCGTGGCACCGATCACTCCACGTCCGGAGAGGCGATCCCCGCTCGTGCATCGACCAGCGCACAATTGCCCAGGCCCACGAGCGGCTCAGCGACCTCATGGCAAGCCTGGTGGCCGAGGCCGCAAAGTCGGGCCACGTGCGCGACGACGTCCCGACTCGCGAGCTCGTGAGCTATTGCCTCCACGCCCTCGTCGCAGCCAGCTGCATGGCGTCCGAGACTGCAGTTCGCCGGCTGGTGAGGGTCACCGTGACGGGGATGGGCCTCAGAGCCTGATCGGCTGACGTCCAGCCGCTGGGCGTGCGCCGGGGTGTCCCTTCCTCGGACTCAGCGTCCGGAACGATGCCGGCGACCGGTGGCGCAAGGTCCGCGCTCCGAGCCCGGGGATGTGGCGCGAGACTGAAGGCTTCGAGGAGAGGCCAGCGTCATGCCGACACCGAACTCGTACGCCACAACGCCCGAGCCGCGACAGAGCACGTTCCGACGGCGCGTGCGCTTCGCCGTGCCCGTCGTCGTGGTCGCTGGTCTGGGGGCCGCCGCCCTCGGCTCGTCCGAGGGACCCGGCGCCCCTGCGCCCGACGGTACGACAGAGGCGTCGACGGTCGTGTTCAACCCTCCGCCCCCGGAGCCCACCACCACGACGGCAGAGGACATCGCCATCGTCAACCCACCGCCGACCACGACCGCCTCCTTCATCGCCGATCCAACACCACCGAGCACCACCACGACGCTGGAACCAAGCTTCTCCGTCAACCCGCCGCCACCTCCGACCGAGACCACCGTCCCCGACGACCTGCAACCGACGGACACCGGGGTCGCCATCGCCAACCCTCCGCCGGTGGACACCACCACCACGAGGCCCGACGTCATCGTCATCTCCAACCCTCCACCGCCGCCCACCCAAGATGCCGTCGAGCTCAATCCCCCACCGCCGTCCCGTGATGGAGGAGGTGACGGGCCGGGATGACCACAGAGCCCTCGCCGCCCGCTGGGTTCGAAGAAGCGCCGGGCGAGGAGGTTGCCGACGAGTGGAAGCGGCGGGTGGAAGCGGAGTACCGGTCGGCGTCGCTTGCGGCCTCGGTCACCTTGCAGTTGATCCAGTCCGGGGCGCCCCCCGACCTGATCCGTGACGGTCTGCAGGTGGTCGACGACGAGCTGACCCACAGCGAGCTGGCGTGGCAGGTGGCGATGGCCGCCGGCGCACAGCAGCCTCCCCGGGTCGACCCCGACGCGCTCGTTCTCGGGGGCGACGGTGACGGGATCGCCGCTCTCGCCCTGTCGGTGGCCCGCTACTTCTGCATCGGGGAGACGGTCGCCGTGCCGTTGTTCCGGATGCTCCGCCGACACGCGGCGGTGCCACTCGCGCAGCGGGCGCTCGATGCGATCCTTCAGGACGAGGGTCGTCATCGACAGTTCGGCTGGGACGTCCTCGACTGGTCGCTCTCCGTGGACGACCGGCTGGCCGCCACCGTCGCCCACCGGCTTCCGGCGATGCTCGGCGAGGTCCGCAGGGCGTACGGGTCACAGCCCGAGGCGCCGCCGCTTGCAGCCGAGGTCGCTCGGTGGGGCCTCGCCAGCCCGTCGGCGTACGCCGAGGTGCTCGAGGGTGCCCTGGAGCGGGAGGTGGTGCCTCGCTTTGGCGCCAGGGGGATCTTGGAAGCAGGAGCGGCGGTCTCCTCGACCGGATAGCACGAGCGCGAGCACCCGAGGCGCGAAAGGGCCAGGCTGTGGCGGGACCAGGGCGTGGTGAAGCCCGAGCAGGATGGCTCCGGTCGCCACGAACATCTCTTGCGTCCCGACAGCGGCTGCGTCCCTCGCCGGTGTCGTGCACGTCCCCGAGCCAGTGTCGCCCAGGTACCGGAGCCGCGTCGTCATCACCTCGTTGCGGTGCGATTCCGGAGGAGGACACCGACGGTTGGCCGATCGAGACCAGCCATTCTCACCAATACGTTCGCCCCCTGCTGTCGGCCCGCAGGTCGCACATGGGCCGCTCCTACTCTGGTGGTAGCGTTTGCTCATGCCCAGAGGGAACCCCTCCCCGAAGCTTGCCATCACCGTCGATCCAGGCGTCCACGCCGAGGTGCTCGAGGCGGCTGCCGAGGAGGGTGTCAGCGTGTCGGCCTGGATGACGAACGCCGCACGTCGTGCCCTTGTCGTCCGCAATGGCCTTGCCGGCGTGGAGGAGTGGGAGGCTGAGCACGGCGCACTGAGCGAGTCGGAGATGGCCGAGGCCCGGCGGCGGGTGGCGGACGAGGTTCGCGCCTCGGCGTCCTCCTAGCCGTTCGGCGTGACCGTCATCTATGACGCCGGCGCGCTGGTGGCCGCCGAGCGATCCAACCGGCGGCTGTGGGCGGACCACCGGGCCCGCCTCGAGTTGGGCCTGGTGCCGCTGACCACGGCTCCGGTGGTGGCCCAGGTCAGTCGTTCGGCGCAGCAGGTCCAGCTGCGCCGGTTCCTACGGGGCTGCGAGGTCGTACCGCTCGGCGCGGCTGACGCCCATGAGGTCGGCGCAGTGGCAGGAGCCTCCGGGGTGGCCGACGTCGTCGACGTCCACGTCGTGCTGGTCGCCAGCCGGGCTCGAGCATGCGTGCTCACCTCGGACGCTTCTGACCTGAGTCGCGTGGCCGGCGCCCTCCCCGAGCCGGTTGCGCTCGTCCACGTATGAGGAGCGCCGCTCCCGAAGAAGATTCGCTGCGCGGCAGTCGCGTACCCGGCGGCCCCCCCGGTGATGAGCGAGAGCGCTGGAGCTCGCCACGTCAGTACTGGTTGGGTCGCACCCCGTACGAAGGCGCTCCCACTGACGGCTCACCGGCAGGCTCGGCCAGCGCGAGCGCCACTTCTTTGCCGCATCATCGCCCGGGCTCAGGCCGAGTGAGCGGTGCCGACTGCTGCCGGCCGGTCCGCTCGCGGTGCTTGCACCCTGGCCAGCAGCAGGGCCGACGCCGGCCTTCCTCCAGCTCCTCCATGGTCCGTCGGATGCGGCGTTCCCGGGTCGCTGCCTGCTTGGCATCCTCCACCCAGCAGATGAACTCGTTGCGCGCCAGAGGCGTGATGTCCTTCCAGGCATCGAGCGCCGTCGCGTTGGCGACCAGCGCCTTGCGTAGGTCCCCTGGAAGTTCGTGCACGACCCCCCCGGGCAGTCGCGGGCCGCTCACAGGGCGACGGTAGCTCGCTCACATTGCCGGGTCGCCGGCGCCCGACGTCACGCCCATCGGCGAATGGCGAGCAGCCGATCCGGCTCGCTCACCGCCGCCACCAACTTCGTCGCCACCACCGGACAGGGCGTGCGGGCGGCCGTTGACGGTGAGATGGTCCACGTCGGGCGGCGCAAGCTCATGGCCGAAGCTGGGCCCATCGGCTGTGCCGATCTCGATGTCGCCGCCGAGCGCCTGGGAAGGCGAGGGCAAGACCGCGATCTCGGTGGGTGGGGCGGCCGAGTGCGAGCGGAGCTGACCGTGGCCGACACCTTGCGCGACGACGCCTGGCGGTCGGCGCCGACCTTCAGGAGCTCGGGTGGGCCTTCGGCTACAACGTCGTGCTCATCCCCGTGGCCGCCCTCGGCCTGCTCGACCCCATCCTGGCTGGTGCGGCCATGGCGTTCTCGAGCGTGTCGGTCGTCTCCAACAGTAGGCGCCTCTACCGGTTCCGCCGCTCCCGCGTCCGGCCACCCCCGCCGGTCTCTACACTCCTACCTTGGTGTCACGCCCATGAAGAAGGTTCTCCTCGTCGCCCTGGTGGTGCTGTTGGTGGTCATCGGGCTGCCCGTGCTGATGCCCGGCATGGGCGCGGCCCACTGCGACGACTGTGGCCCAGCCACCGCCGCTGGTCCCCT
>JALYGL010000212.1 GCA_030777125.1 Actinomycetota bacterium | reverse complement strand
CCCTTCCGGCGCCCGTCCGCCGATACCTCCGCCGCCCGCTGTGGTGGGCCGGCCTGGCCCTGGTGGCGGCAGCCGCCGGCGTGGCCACCGACGTCGAGGCCGCCTCCCGGGAGCGGGCGTCCCGCCGCCGCGCCGTCGCCGTCGAGGGGTCTGTGTCCGACCGGTACCGGGGTGGGGCTGACGTGCCCGTCGTGTACGACAACCCGGTCACGGGGCAGCGCCTTGAGGTGACCGCCCGGGTCTTCGACCTCCGGCTGGTGCCCGAAGCCGGCGCACCGGTGTCGCTGCTGGTCGACCCGGGCGACCCGGGGCACGTCGCCGTGGCCGGCGACCGCTACCCGACGACGGCCAACCTGTGGTGGTACGCCCCACCGGTGGCGCTGCCCCTGCTGGCGTGGGCGGCCCGGCGGTGGTCGCTGGGCCGAACCCGCCGGCTGTTGGACGCTCCCGGGCCCACGTTCGCCATGACGGGCGCCCTGGGCCCCGGTCCCCGGTCCGGCCGCCACGTCCGGCTCGACGTGTACCCGCTCGACGCCGCCACCGGCGCCGCGCCGGTGTGTGCGGTGCGCGTCCTGTCCACCGGTGGAGCACCACTGGGACCGCCGTTCCCGGTGGAGGTCAAGGGTGGGCCGCGTCCGCTCGGGAGGGTCGCGGTCCGCCACCGCGAGCGACTGCTGTGGCCGGCCGGACGGTCGGCGCTGTCGGCGTCGCTTCCCCGCCCGCCCGATCCTGCGCCGCCGCCGGCGGCGGTGGCCCGGACCACGGCCCCGGCCGGCCCGGCGTTGCCGTGGTGGCGCACGACGTCGTTGGAGTTGGTGGTTGTCGGCGCCACGCTGGCCGTCTTCGTGGTGGTCACCCTCGTCACGCTGGCCGGGGCCGAGCGGGCCCGGGCCATCGAGCGGCACGGCGTCCCCGTACTGGCCCGGGTGGTCGCCCACGACGACACCGCCGGTGTCGTGGTGGTGGCCTACCGGCTCCCGGGCGAGGAGACCGAGCGCCAGGGGACGGCAGGCGCCGACTTCCCGTCCGACCACCCCCTGGGCCGGCTGCTGCCGGCAAAGGTCGACCCCCGCCGGCCGGCCACCCTCCGCCTGCTGCTGGAGCCGTACGAGGCCCGGGAGCCGATCCTGTGGAGCCTGGTGCCGGTGCTGGCGGCCTCGGCCGTCGTCGTCCGACGGTGGACCGAGTGGCGGGCCGTGCGCCGGGTGGCACAGGGCGGGACGTGGCAGGCGGTGGAGGCGAGAGTGGTCGAGGGCGGCACTCGACACACGGCCGTGGCCCTGGCCCGGCCGAACGAGCCCCACCCCCGGTGCGTGGTGCACGTCGTCCCGGACGACGCCGTGCCGGGGCCGGGAGGGCCGCCCGTCGCCCTGGAGGCGGCCGGGGTGATCGAGCCGGGGGAGTGGGTGGCCGTCCGGTGCGGCGACCGACCCCTGGCCGTGGTCGGTCCGGCCACCGGCCTCGTCCGCCCTCGCCGGATCCGGCCTGTCACGGCGAGCTGATCGCGCCGTACGCGGCCGCCGGCGCGCCGATTACCCCTCGGAGGGGGGACGTTGGCGCGCGGCCAGCTCACCGGCGGCCACCGCCTCGGCCAGGGCGTCCTCCAGGGCGACGCCCGCAGCCACCCGGGCGGCCACGTAGCGGCCGGCGACGTACGTGGACAGCGGGGCGTACCGGCGCTCGGTGGTGTGGGCCACGGTGCGGGCCAGCCCCAGGAGGGCGTCGACCTCGCCCTCGGTGAGCCGGGGGCCGCCGAGGGCCTCGGCGTAGCGGTCTGGGAAGCTCGAGGTGATGGCGATCACGTCCTCCCGCCGGGTGACCCGTGGCCCGCACGATACCCGCCTGGTCCACGGCCACGTCCTGACCTGAGAAGGGCCACGGCCCGGGCCAGCTCTGCCGGCCGGTTGACGTTGAGGGTGGCGTCGGGGCCGAGGTCGACGGTGCCCACCCGATCGGGGAGCAGGCCGGCGGCCGGGGCACCGGCGGCACCGGCACCGGCGGCCGGCGCCAGGGCGTCGCGGCGGTAGGCCGCCAGCAGCGGGTTGGGGAGTCCTCGGTGGTCAACGGCGGCGGCGGCGTCGATGGCAGGGTCGGTGGCCAGGAGCTCGAGTAGGCGCCGGACGTCGCCCTCGACGAGGACCGGGAGGTCGGCGGCGAGGACCAGCACCGGGTCGGCGTCCCCGGCCGCGGCCAACCCGGCGGCGACGGCCGGGACCGGGCCCCCGCCCGGCGCCGGCTCCTCGAGGAACACCACCGCCGGGACGCCCGTGTCTCGGGCCGGCCCGACGACGATCAGGCGGTGGCAGACCGGGCGGACCGCCGCCAGCACCCGGTCGAGCATGGTCGCCCCCGCGATCTCGATGGACGCCTTGTCGACCCCACCCATCCGTCGCGATCCTCCGCCGGCCAGGACGAGGGCGGCCGCGACGGGCACGTGCGTCAGCCCGGCGTCCGGATCGTCGGCGGTGGGGTGGGCGGGGCGACGTCGGCGGTGACGGGGCGGACCGCCGGGACCTGGACGCATCCGGCCTCCCGGCCGATGACCCGGTACGCCTGCAGGTCGCCGATGCCGAACTCGGCCGTGCGCAGGGTGTGCTCGGTCAACTCCTCGTGCATGATGTTCGACGTGCTCTGGACGTGACCCAGGCCGAACACGTGACTGAGCTCGTGGAGCATCACCCGGCCCCAGGTGATGCCCTCCCCGAAGCCGTTCTCCAGCGGCGTCGTCCGCGCCTGGTCGGTGCGGGCGTCGACGTTGAGGTCGAGATGGCCGGTGACCAGCACCCCGTCGACGGGCACGGGGTTCCCCCGGCCGGCGATGATGACGTCGTTCCGGCCCTGGTTGCCCAGCGCCGACCAGCTCACGAGGATCGGTGCCCACCGGTCGCCGTAGCGCTCGGGCTGATAGGGCGGCCGGTCGGCCGACCACCGCTCCTCGGTGGGTCCGTCGTGGACGAACTCCATGCCCGACGCCTTCGAGATCCGGGCGAACGCCTCCCGGAGGTCGTCGAGGGCGCCGGCCGGGGCCAGGGCGGCATTGGTGACGTAGTGGACCGGCCGGCACGGGTCGAACCGCCACGGGGTGCAGCCGGCGGCGTCGGCGAACAGGAAGGAGTAGCTGAAGGGCAGCTCGCCCGTGGCCCGGCGGTCGCGGTTCAGGTGCCCTTCGGCTGGACAGGAGGCGTTGGCCGGGGTGACGGCCGCGGCCTCCACGTCGGTGGAGCCGACGCTGCCCTCGTCGTCGGACGAGCCGCCGGCGACCAGCGCCGCGGTGCCTGCCACCAGGGCGACGACGACCACCACGGCGAGCAGCGTCAGGGACCGGCGGCGGGACCGCGCCGGCTCGGGCTCGAAGGCGCCGTCGACCCGCTGGGACGGGTGCCCGTCGGCGTCGGCCACCACGTGGAAGGCGTGGGCGCCGTCGCCGCCGCGCCCGGGACGTCGGGTGGGGGTGACGGTGACCGTGGCGGTGGCCGTGCCGCCCGGTGGAGCCACGACCGACGGGGGCTCGACGGCCACTTCGACCGGCCCGGCGCCGGCCTCGGCCCGTAGGCGGGTGGCCATGGGGCTGTTGCCCCGGTTCTCGACGCACGCCACGTGCTCGCCGCGGGCGCCCACCGACCGCCGCGGGTCGAGGGTGAGATAGAGGTCGGTGTACGCGGCCACCTCCAGCGTGGTCTCGCCCACGGCCGACACCCCCGGGTCGCGGACCGAGATCGCCTTCACCCCGAACGAGTACGGACCGGCCGGGGGACGGGGAGCACGTGGGAGCCGGATGGACGCTCTGGCCGACGCGCACCCGCCGGGGGGCACGGCGACGGTGACGGGGCTGAACCACGACCACTCCGCCGCCTCGCCGAGCGCCTCGAACGAGAACTCGTCGGCGTCGGGGCCGGGGTTGTCGACGGTGACGTCGCAGGTGGCGATGGTGAGGGCCTCGACGGCGGCGGAGGGGGGCGAGACCGTCACGCGAGGCGCCATGCGGAGCTGACGATACCTGCGCGTGCTCGGTCCGGCCGATTGTTTAGGATCGGTCCGTGGCGATTCCGGGCGAAGAGACCGCGTCGCCGGGAAGCGGGCCGCCGTCGCCTCGTCTGGACCGGGTGCTCACCGTCCCCAACGTGATCTCGCTGGGCCGGCTGCTGTGCGTCCCCGTCTTCCTGTGGCTGCTGTTCGGACGCGAGAACCGGGTGGCGGCGGCCGTCCTGCTGGCCGCCCTGGGGGCGACCGACTGGGTCGACGGGTACATCGCCCGCCGGTACGACCAGGTGTCCACCGTCGGCAAGGTCCTCGACCCCACCGCCGACCGGCTGTTGCTGGTTGTCGGGATCGTCGCCATCCTGATCGACGGGTCGGTGCCCGCCGCCCTGGCCTGGCTGGCGGTGGCGAGGGAGGCGGCCGTGGCGGTGCTGTTCCTGGCCCTCGCCGCCCTCGGCGCCCGCCGCATCGACGTGAGCTGGGCCGGGAAGTGCGGCACGTTCCTGCTCATGGCCGCCTTCCCCCTGTTCCTCGTGGGCGAGGGGGAAGGGGTGGCCGCGGCCATCGCCTGGCCCCTGGCCGTGGTCGGTCTGGGCTTCAGCTGGTACTCGGCCGCGGCCTACGTGCCGCCGGCTCTGGCCGCTCTCCGGGAAGGAAGGAGCGCCCGCAGCGAATGAAGGCCGTGATCATGGCCGGAGGCGAGGGGACCCGTCTACGGCCGCTGACCTCCAACCAGCCCAAGCCGCTGATGCCGCTGGCCAACCGGCCGATGATGGAGCACGTCGTGCGGCTGCTGAAGGAGCACGGGTTCGACGACATCGTCGTCACCCTGGCCTTCCTCCCCCAGAGCATCCGTACCTACTTCGGCGACGGGTCGGAGTTCGGCGTCCGCATGGTGTACGCCACCGAGGAGACCCCTCTCGGCACCGCCGGGTCGGTGCGCAACGCCCGAGACGAGCTCACCGAGCCGTTCCTGGTCATCTCCGGCGACGTCCTCACCGACATCGACCTGTCCGAGGTGGTGCGCTTCCACGAGGAGCGAGGGGCGATGGCCACCCTCGCCCTCAAGTCGATGGAGAACCCCCTCGAGTTCGGCATCGTCATCACCCGCGACGACGGCTCCATCGAGCGGTTCCTCGAGAAGCCCACGTGGGGCCAGGTGTTCAGCGACACGGTCAACACCGGGATCTACGTGTGCAACCCCGACATCTTCGACTACATCCCCGAGCACCAGCAGGTCGACTTCTCGAGCGACGTCTTCCCCCGGCTCCTGGCCGACGCCAAGCCGTTGTACGGCTTCATCGCCGACGGGTACTGGGAGGACGTCGGCACCCTGGAGGCGTACCTGCGGGTCCACCACGACGTGCTCGACGGCAAGGTGTCGATCGATGTGCCCGGCTTCCGGGCCGGCGAGGGGGTGTGGCTGGGCGAGGGGGCGGAGATCGACCCCGGCGCCCGCATCGACGGCCCGTGCGTCGTCGGCGACTTCTGCAGGGTCGAGTCGGGCGCCCGGCTGCGGCAGTACACCGTCCTCGGCAACAACGTCATGGTGCGCTCCGACGCCCACCTCGAGCGCACCGTCGTCCACGACAACGCCTATTTGAGCCAGGGTGTCCGGCTACGGGGCACGGTGATCAGCCGGTCCAGTGACCTTCGCGCCCACGCGCGCTGCGAGGAGGGGGTGGTCATCGGCGACAACTGCTTCGTGGGCGAGCACGCGGTGATCAACCAGGGGGTGAAGGTGTACCCCTTCAAGACGGTCGAGCCGGGCGCGGTCATCAACTCGTCGATCGTCTGGGAGTCCCGCGGCGCCCGCAGCCTGTTCGGGCGGGGCGGGGTCAGCGGGCTGGCCAACGTCGACGTCACCCCGGAGCTCGCCGTCCGCGTGGCGATGGCCTACGGCACCACCATGAAGAAGGGCGCCACCGTCACCACGTCGCGCGACTCCAGCCGGGCGGCCCGGGCCCTCAAGCGGGCGGTCATGGCCGGGTTGAACGCCACCGGGGTCAACGTCGAGGACCTGGAGATGTCGACCGTGCCGGTCACCCGGTTCCACGTGCGGGGCGAGACCCAGGGGGGCATCACCGTGCGGCTGGCGCCGGGCGACCCGCAGTCGGTCACCATGCGGTTCTTCGACTCCGACGGCACCGACATCGACGAGGGTGCCCAGCGCAAGATCGAGCGCAACTTCGCCCGCCAGGACTACCGCCGGGCCTTCGCCGCCGACATCGGCGACATCGGGTTCCCCCCCCACGCCCTGGAGTTCTACGGCCGGGCCCTCATGCAGTCCGTCGACGGCGACGTCATCCGGGCCGCCGGCTACCAGCTGGTCCTCGACTACGCCTACGGCTCCACCTCGGTGGTCATGCCCAGCCTGCTCAACAACCTGGGTGCCGACGTGCTGTCGGTGAACCCCTACGCCTCCACCGCCGGCGCCGCCGCCTTCGACCTGGCCGCCCACGCCACCCGGGTGGCCGACCTCGTCCGCACGGCCAGCGCCCACCTGGGGGCGGTGATCGACCCCGACGGCGAGCACGTCACCTTCATAGACGACGAGGGCCACGTGTTCACCCCCGAGCAGGCCCTGCTGGCCCTGATCAGCCTGGTGGTCGCCCAGCGCGAGCACGCCCGCATCGTGCTGCCCGTGTCGGCCAGCCTGGCCGCCGAGCGCATCGCCGCCGACGCCGGCGCCGAGATCGTGTGGGCCAAGGTGTCGTCGGCCCACATCATGGACCTGTCCTCCGCCGGCGGGGTCGCTCTGGCCGCCACCCAGGACGGCGGCTTCATCTTCCCCGACTTCCTCCCGGCCTACGACGCCACCGCCGCCCTGGTGACGGTCCTTGAGCTGCTGGCCCGCTCCGGTCTGCGCCTGTCCAAGGTGGCGGCCGGCCTACCCAGGGTCCACATCACCCGCGAGACCGTGGTCACCCCCTGGGAGCAGAAGGGCCTGGTCATGCGCCGGGTGGTGGAGAACGTCAAGGACCGCGACGTCCTCCTCGTCGACGGGGTGAAGGTCATGCACGAGGGCGGGTGGGCCCTGGTCCTTCCCGACCCCGACGAGCCAGTGACCCACGTGTGGGCCGAGGCGGCCAGCGACGGAGACGCCCGCCGCCTGGCCCAGGAGTACGCCCGGAGCATCCGGCAGATCCTTCGGTGAGCCGCCCGTCGGGGCCGGCGCAGCGAGCGGGTGACGGCGCCGGGTAGCTTCGCGCCATGAACGTGCCCGACGACCGGCGCTACACGAAGGACCACGAGTGGGCCCGACTGGAGGACGGCCGCGTCCGGGTGGGGATCACCGACTACGCCCAGGACGCGTTGGGCGACGTGGTCTTCGTGCAGCTTCCGGAGCCGGGCGCTGCCGTCGAGGCGGGGGGGTCGCTGAGCGAGGTGGAGTCGACCAAGTCCGTGTCCGACGTCTACGCCCCCGTGGGGGGCTCGGTGGTGGAGGTGAACGGCGACCTGGTCGACTCGCCCGGCCGGCTCAACGAGGATCCGTACGGCGAGGGGTGGATCTGCATGATCGAGCCGTCCGAGCCCTCGGCCTTCGACACGCTGTTGGAAGCCGACGCCTACCGCCAGCTGATCGCCGAGTGACGAGGCCAGGCCGATGAGCGACGTCTTCTGCAGCCAGTGCGGCCACCGCAACCGGGCCGGGGCCAACTTCTGCTCGTCGTGCGGCGCCCTGGTCGACCCCGAGGTGGGGGAGGAGACCACCATCACCTTCGCCCCCGTCGAGGGCGCCGGCGAGGTGGGCGACGAGGAGCTCACCGTCACCCTCACCGACCTCGACAGCACGGCCATGCTCGTTGTCAAGCGCGGGCCCAACGCCGGATCGAAGTTCGCCCTCGATCACGAGGTCACCCGGGCCGGCCGTCATCCCGACAGCGACATCTTCCTCGACGACATCACCGTGTCGCGCCGCCACGCCGAGGTCGTCCGGACGTCGTCCGGTTACACCGTCCGCGACGCCGGCTCGCTGAACGGCACCTACCTCAACCGGGAGCGCATCGAGGTGGAGACACCTCTGGCCAACGGCGACGAGCTCCAGATCGGCAAGTTCAGGCTGGTCTTCTTCGCCGCCGGCGGCACGGAGAGCTAGGGGTGTCTGTGGACGAACGTCGGTACCTGTCGATCGGTGAGGTGCTCTCCCTGCTCAAGGAGGAGTTCCCCGACGTCACCATCTCCAAGATCCGCTTCCTCGAGAGCCAGGGGCTGCTCGACCCGGAGCGCACGCCGTCGGGCTACCGGAAGTTCTACGAGACCGACGTCGAACGGCTGCGCTGGATCCTGCGCCAGCAACGGGAGCACTTCCTGCCCCTGAAGGTCATCAAGGGCCGGCTGAGAGGCGGTGGCGAGGAGGTGGACGACGCCGACGACGGCGCGGTGGCCGAGACCCAGGGGGGCTCCCGGTTGGCCCGGGTGCCGATTCCGACCGCGGGGGAGGCGGCGCCGCTGTCGGTGAGCCAGACGGGCACGAGCATGACCCTGGCCGAGCTGGCCAACGCCAGCGGCCTGGACGACACCGACCTCCGTGAGCTCGAGCGCTACGGGCTGCTGACCGGGCGCAAGGTGGCGTCCGCCGTGTACTACGACGAGGAAGCGCTCAACGTCGCCGTGCTGGCGGCCGGGTTCATGAAGTACGGGGTCGAGGCCCGCCACCTGCGCATGTACAAGATGACGGGGGAGCGGGAGGCCGGCTTCTTCGAACAGGTGGTCATGCCGATGCTCAAGCAGCGGAACCCCCAGGCCCGGGCCCAGGCCACCGCCGCCCTGTCCGAGCTCATCGGGCTGGGCCAGGGTCTGCGGGCGGCCATGGTCCGCCAGAGCCTGCGGCAGTACTTCGAGTGACCCTCCCCGCCGGCGGGTGAGGCCTCGGCCCCTCATCTCGTCGGTGGAGCTCCGGGCGGGGGTGGTCCGGGTGGCGGAGGAGATCTCCGCTGCCTACTCCGACGGGGTGGTGCTGGTGGCCGTCCTGAAGGGAAGCGTGCCCTTCCTCGCCGACCTGGCCCGGGCCCTCACCATCGTGCCCGAGCTCGACTTCATGGCCATCTCCGCCTACGCGGCCGGAACCGGGCGTGTCCGCATCGTCAAGGACCTGGAGACCGACGTGTTCGACCGCGACGTGGTGCTGGTCGAGGACATCGTCGACACCGGCCTGACCCTCACCTACCTGTTGGGCGAGGTCGGCCGGCGGCGGCCCCGCTCGGTGGCCGCCTGCACCCTGCTCGACAAGGCAGCTCGGCGCATCGTGCCCACCCCGCTGCGGTTCCGGGCCTTCGAGATCGGCGACGAGTTCGTGCTCGGATACGGGCTCGACTACGCCGAGCGGTACCGGAACCTGGACCACCTGGTGGCGGGCGACCTGGCCGTCCTCAGAGGCGACCCGGATGCCTATGTGCAGGCCCTCTACGGGGGCCGCTCCCGTGTCGATCAGGCAGCCGAACCGGGGTAGGGTCGCGCCCGTGGTGGAGATGCAGCTGGTGGGGGTCCGGGTCGAGATGCCCACCAACAACCCGATCGTGCTGCTGCGCGAGGCCGACGGTCAGCACCGCGTCCTGCCCATCTTCATCGGCCCGGTGGAGGCCACCGCCATCGCCTTCGCCCTCCAGGGCGTGGTGACGCCCCGGCCCATGACCCACGACCTGTTGAAGGACCTGTTGGGCGCCCTCGGTGTGGGGGTCGACCGGATCGTCATCACCGAGCTGCGCGACCGTACGTTCTACGCCGAGATCGAGATGACGGCCGGTGGATCGAGCAGCAAGGTGTCCAGCCGTCCGTCCGACGCCATCGCCCTGGCCGCCCGCCTGGGCAGCCCCATCTTCGCCAGCGAGTCCGTCCTCGACGAGGCCGCCGTCAACGTCAGCGACGACGACGACGAAGACGACGAGGTCGAGCGCTTCCGCGAGTTCCTCGAGGGCGTCAATCCCGAGGACTTCGCCTCCTAGCCACCGCCGCCCGTCCGAACGGCGGTTGTCCACAACCGGGCCTCACGGCGTGTATGTTGATCACAGGTTCGTAACTACAGGGGTGCGACGCACCCGCCTGTGTGGGGAGGAACGGTGGGGCACGAGAGGGTAAGCAACCAAAGCGTGGACATTGAAGGCAGCACCGCCGGGTTCCGAGGACCGCAGGTCTGCGCCATCGTCGGGATCACGTACCGCCAGCTCGACTACTGGGCCCGGACCGACCTGATCCGGCCCTCGATCGCCGACGCCAAGGGCAGCGGAACGCACCGGCGCTACTCGTACCGGGATCTGGTGGAGCTCAAGGTCATCAAGGGCCTGCTCGACGCCGGCGTGTCGCTCCAGTCCGCCCGCAAGGCCATCGAGTACCTCCGCAGCAACCTGGGCGAGGACATCGCCAGCGCCAGCCTGGTCATCAACGGGTCCGGATCGGTGCTGGTCCGCACCGACGGCGAGCTCGTCGACCTGGTCCGCCGGGGCCAGGGGGTCCTCAGCATCGTCGCCCTGGGCGGCGTCAAGGACGAGCTCGACGCCGCCATCACCGACCTGCCCGAGCGCGGGCCCGGGTCGGTGGCAGCCGGCCCCGCCGGACCGGCGGCGGCGGCCACCGGGGGATAGGCGCTGGCCGGGCAGCAGGCCGCCGGGAGGTCGTCCGACGACCGGGCCGCCGCGGGCGGGAAGCCGGGCCAGAAGCCGGCAGCCCCACTGCCCCATGTTTCGGTCCGGTTCGCCCACAACTCCGAGTTGCAGTTCGCCAAGCTGCTCGACTTCTACGGCATCACCTGGGAGTACGAGCCTCGCACCTTCGTGCTCGAGGTCGACCGGGAGTCCAAGCCGGCCCAGGCGTTCACCCCCGACTTCTACCTCCCGGCGTACGACCTGTTCATCGAGATCACGACCCTCAACCAGAAGCTGGTCACCAAGAAGAACCGCAAGGCCCGGCGCCTCCGGGAGCTGTACCCCGACGTGCGCATCAAGATCTTCTACCAGCGCGACTACCTGAACCTGCTGGTCAAGTACGGCCTGGAGGAGCCCTCCCAGGCCATCCCCGACGTCCCCGAGTCGATCGAGCCGCTGCCCCTGCGCTTCACCGCCCCCGACGACGACGACGAAGTCGACCGCTCGGACCGCGCCCGCCGACGGCGCCGTCCCGCCTGAGCGGCCCCCTGACCCCCCCGAGGTGTCGCTGAACCCGGACCTGGGCTTCGCCCTGCACCTGGCCGACGTGGCCGACGAGCTGGCCATGGCCCGGTTCCGCACCGCCGATCTGGTCGTGGAGACCAAGCCCGACCTCACGCCGGTCACCGAGGCCGACCGGGCGGTGGAGGAGGCGCTGCGGCGGCGCATCGACATCGAGCGCCCCGGGCACGCTGTCCTGGGCGAGGAGATGGGTGGTGGCGACAGCGTCGGCGGCCCGAGCGGCTGGCAATGGGTCCTGGACCCCATCGACGGCACCAAGAACTACCTCCGGGGCGTGCCGGTGTGGGCCACCCTGATCGCCCTCCGGCACGAGGGGGAGGGGGTCCTGGGCGTGGTGTCGGCCCCGGCCCTCGGGCGGCGGTGGTGGGCGGCCCGGGGTGAGGGGGCGTGGGCGGCGGCGCCCGGAGGTGACCCCGTCCGGGCCCGGGTGTCCGCCGTCACCGAGGTCGACGACGCCTTCCTCAGCTACGACAGCGCGACCGGCTTCGAGGAGCACGGGATCGGGCCGCCGTTCCTCGGGCTGGTCCGCCGCTGCTGGCGGACCCGCGGTTACGGCGACTTCTGGTCGCACGTCCTGGTGGCCGAGGGAGCGGTCGACATCGCGGTCGAGCCGGAGGTGGAGGTGTGGGACGTGGCCCCGCTCCAGGTCATCGTGGAGGAGGCCGGCGGCCGTTTCACCGACCTGGCCGGGAGGGCCCGCCCCGACGGCGGAAGCGCCGTCTCCACCAACGGGGCGCTCCACGACCAGGCCCTGGCCGCCCTGGCCGGAAGCGGCTGACCGGCGGCTACTGTCGCCTCGGTGGCCCTGCGTCGCTCGCCGCTCGACCCGGCCCACCGGGCCCTGGGCGCCAAGATGGTCCCCTTCGGGGGGTGGGAGATGCCTCTGTCGTACCCGTCGGGCACCCTGGCCGAGCACCGGGCGTGCCGCAGGGCGGCGGTGGCGTTCGACGTCAGCCACCTCGGCACCGTCCGGGTCCACGGGCCGGACGCATTCGATCGGCTCCAGCAGGCCCTCACCAACGACCTGCGTCGCATCGGCCCCGGCCGGGCCCAGTACACCCACCTGCTCGACGAGGTCGACGGCTCGGTCGTCGACGACATCATCGTCTGGTGGGTGGGCAACGACGACTTCCACGTCATGCCCAACGCGTCGAACACCGCCCGGGTGGTCGCCGCGCTGGGCGGCGAGGACGTCACCGCCGACCGGGCGGTGATCGCGGTCCAGGGGCCGGCGGCTCGCCGGGCCCTGGAGGGGGTGGCGCCGGAGGCGGCCGAGGTGCCCCGGTTCGGGGTGCGGATGTTCTCCTGGAAAGGGGTGCCGTGCGTGGCCGCGGGCACCGGCTACACCGGCGAGGACGGGATCGAGTGCGCCGTGCCCGCCGAGGCCGCCCCCGGGTTCTGGGACGCCCTGCTGGCCGACGGCTCCATCGTGCCCGCCGGACTGGGCGCCCGGGACACCCTGCGGCTGGAGGCCGGCCTGCCGCTGCACGGCCACGAGCTGGGGCCGGGGATCACGCCTCTGCAGGCCCGCCTGGGCTGGGTGGTGGCGTGGGACAAGGGCCACTTCCGAGGCCGGGCCGCCCTGGAGGCCGAGCGCGACCGCGGCGTGCCCCGCCGCCTCCATGGCCTGGCCGTGGAGGGCCGTCAGCCGCCGCGGGCCGGGTACCTGGTGCGAGCTGGCGAGGGGCCCGGGGAGCAGGGCCCGAGCGGCCCTCTGAGCGGGGAGCAGGGCCCGAGCGGCCCTCTGAGCGGGGAGGTCCTGGGGGAGGTGACCAGCGGCAACTTCTCGCCCGTCCTCGAGCGGGGGATCGCCCTGGCG
>JALYGL010000211.1 GCA_030777125.1 Actinomycetota bacterium | reverse complement strand
GTGGTGGCCAAGGAGGTGGTGGCCAAGGCGGCCCCGACGCCGCGCCGGGCACCGGCCGCCACCAAGGCCGCGCCGGCCAGGAAGGCGCCGGCGAAGGCGGTCGGATCCACGACGAAGGCCGGTGCGGCGACTTCGCCCGGCGCCAAGCGGTCCAGCGCCATCAAGAAGGCCACCGCCAAGAAGGCTAGGTAGCCACCCGAAGGTCGACCCGCACCGGCTCGCCCGCCACCTCCAGGTGGGCGGCGCCGGGGCCGGCGTCGGCGACCACGGCCAGCTCGGTGGCCAGCACCTGGGCCGCGATCCAGTCCCGGTGGGCCTCCACCGCGGCGGCCACCCGGGGGCCGGACTCGATCCGGATGCGGACGCGGTCGGTCAGGGCCAGCTGCAGGCGCTTGCGCAGGTCGTTCAGCTCCCGGGCCAGCTGGCGGGCCACCCCCTCGCGCTCGAGGTCGTCGTCGAGCTCCAGGTCGAGGGCCACCGCCCAGCCCTCGTCGCTGGAGAGGGCGTAGTCGTCGTGGCTGCCGGCCCGCACCTCCACGTCGTCGGGGCCCAGGCGGTGGCCGGCCACCTCCACGAAGCCGTCGGCCTCCAGGGACCGGCGCAGGGTGGCCCCGTCGGCGGAGGCCAGGGCGGCCTTGACCTCGTTGACCCTGGGCCCGAGGCGGGGCCCGAGGGCCCGGAAGTTGGGCACCACCGTCCACGACATGAGGTCGGTGAGGCTCTCCACGTCCTCCAGGGCCTTGACGTTCAGCTCGTCGCGGATCTCGGCCCGGATGTCGTCGCCGAGCGTCACGCCCGGGTGCAGCAGCAGGGCCCGCCGCAGCGGCTGGCGGACGCCGAGGCCGGCGTCGGTGCGGGCCGACCGGCCCAGTCCCACCAGCCGGCGGGCGGCCTCCATGCCCGCCACCGGCGGGGCCCCGGCCGGCGCCGGCCAGTCGGTCAGGTGCACCGACTCCTCCCCGGTGAGCGACACGTAGACCTCGTCGGCCAGGAACGGGCAGAACGGGGCCAGCAGCTGGGCGGTCACCACCAGGCACCGGTGCAGCACCCCGTGGGCGGGCTCGTCGGCCGCACTCCAGAAGCGGGGGCGGGAGCGGCGCACGTACCAGTTGGACAGGTCGTCGACGAAGCCGGCGATGGCCGTGGCCGCGGCCAGGGCGTCGAACCCGTCGAGGGCGGTGGTGACGGTGGCGACCGTCTGGTCCAGCCGCCCCAGCACCCACCGGTCCATGACATGGCCGGCCGCAGCGCCCGGCGCCTGGACCAGTTCCGGCTGCCAGCCGTCGATGTCGGCGTAGGTGGCGAAGAACGAGTACACGTTCCAGAACGTCAGGAGGGTCTTGCGGGTGGCCTCCCGGATGCCGTCCTCGTAGACCCGCCGGCTGGTCCACGGCGAGCCGGCGGAGAAGAAGTACCAGCGCAGGGCGTCGGCCCCGTGGTCGGCGAAGACCTGCCACGGGTCGATGACGTTGCCCTTGGACTTGGACATCTTCTGGCCGTACTGGTCGACGATGTGGGCCAGGCAGACGACGTTGCGGTACGGCGTGCTGCCGAACACGAGCGTGTTGACGGCCAGCAGGGAGTAGAACCAGCCCCGGGTCTGGTCGATGGCCTCGCAGATGAAGTCGGCCGGGAACGACGACTCGAAGGCCCCGGTCTCGCCGAACGGGTGGTGGTGCTGGGCCGACGGCATCGACCCGGAGTCGAACCAGGCGTCGAGCACCGGGGGCAGCCGGCGGGCCGGCGCCCCGCAGCCGTGGGCCGGGCAGGGGAACCCCACGTCGTCCACGTACGGGCGGTGCAGGTCGAGAGCGGACAGGTCCTGGCCGCTGCGCTCCTCCAGCTCGGCGACCGAGCCGATGCAGGTGTCGTGGCCCTCGGGGCAGCGCCAGATGGGTAGCGGCGTGCCCCAGTACCGGTCGCGCGACAGGGCCCAGTCGACGTTGTTCTCCAGCCAGTCGCCGAAGCGCCCGTGCTTGATGTGCGCCGGGTGCCAGTCGACCCGCTCGTTCTCCCGCAGGAGATCGCCCTTGCGCTCCGACGTGCGGACGAACCACGACGTCTTGGCCCAGTACAGCAGCGGCGTGCCGCACCGCCAGCAGTGTGGGTAGGAGTGGACGTAGGCCTCCTCCCGCACCAGCAGGCCCCGGGCGGACAGGTCGGCGATCACCTGCGGGTTGGCGTCGCGCACGCCGACGCCGGCCCACGGCGGCACGGTGGCGTCGAAGGTGCCGTCGCCGCCGACCGGGTTCAGCACCGGCAGGTTCTCGGCCCGGCCCACGTCCATGTCGTCGGCACCGAAGGCAGGGGCCAGATGGACGATGCCGGAGCCGTCGTCGGTGCTGACGAAGGAGGCGGCGACGACGCGGGCGCCCCGGTCGTCGAGGGGGAGGAACGTGAACGGCCGTTCGTACCGCCAGCCGACCAGCTCCGATCCCCCGTACCGCTCGGTGACCACCGCGTCCTCCGGCGCCCTCGACGCGGCCATCACCAGGTCGCGCCCCTCGTCGTCCGGAGCGTGGACGCGGACGTACTCGATGTCGGCACCGACCGCTGCGGCCACGTTGGAGATCAGCGTCCACGGTGTGGTGGTCCACACCAGCAGGTCGACGTCGCGGTCGACCACGGGGAAGCGCACGTACACCGACGGGTCGGTGACGTCGCGGTAGGCGCCGGGCTGGCCCAGCTCGTGCGACGACAGGGCGGTGCCGCAACGGGGGCAGTACGGGGTCACCCGATGGCCCTCGTAGAGGAGGCCGGCGTCGAACAGCTGCTGCACCAGCCACCACACCGACTCGATGTAGTCGTTGGTCAACGTCCAGTAGGCGTTCTTGGTGTCGATCCAGACGCCGGCCCGCTCGGTCAGGGCGCCCCAGTCCTCCACGTACCGCTGCACCGACTCGCGGCACCGGTCGTTGAAGTTGGCGACCCCGTAGGCCTCGATCTCCGACTTGCGGGTGAAACCCAGCTCCTTCTCCACCTCGATCTCCACCGGCAGGCCGTGGCAGTCCCACCCGCCCTTGCGGGGGACGTCGTGACCGCGCATGGTCTGGAAGCGGGGGAACAGGTCCTTGAACGCCCGGGCCCAGACATGGTGGAGGCCGGGCCGGCCGTTGGCGGTGGGTGGGCCCTCGTAGAACACCCACGGGGACGCACCGTCGCGGAGGCGCTTCACCTGCTCGGCCAGGGCGATGCCCCGCCAGCGGTTGAGCACCCGCTGCTCGAGCGAGACGAGGTCGAGCTGGGGGTCGACGGGGCCGAAGGGCATCGGACCTACAGTAAGGCGGCGCCGCGGGGTGGGGAGGAGGAATTGGTGCAGGTCGACGACCTGTTCGACGCCACCAGGGACGACGACGGCACGCCGGCCGTGGTGCTGCGCGTACACGTACAGCCCGGCGCCGGCCGATCCGCGGTCGTGGGCCGCCACGGCACGGCCCTGAAGGTCCGGGTCGCCGCCCCACCCGTGGGCGGCCGGGCCAACGACGCCTGCGCCGAGCTGCTGGCCGACGCCTTCGGGGTCCGGCCCGCGCAGGTGGAGCTGGTCGGGGGCCGGACCAGCCGGGCCAAGCAGTTCCGGATCTCGGGGATCGACGTGGACGACTTCACTCGGCTCCTCGAGCACGCGGTGGGCGACGGTCGGGCCGGTGCGGGACCGAATTCCCCCAAATCCGCACGCCACTGATTTCCGGCGCAGGTGTAGACTGCCGTCCGGTTTTCAGCGGATTCCCCCCTCCCGGAAGCGTCTCGACATGCCCAGATCGACCAAGAGTGCCGCCAGCCTCGGCGCGCCCGCAGCCGCCCCGACCCGCGGCAAGGGCGTCTCCGCCAAGGCCGCGCCGGCACCGAAGGCGCCGGCTTCCAAGGCCGCCGCCGCCGGCGGCAAGCCACCGGCCCGGGGCGCGACCAAGAAGCCCTCGGCCAAGCTCGACGAGGCTTCGGGGTCGGGTCGCTTCCTCGCCGAGCAGCGAGCCCTGCTGCGGGCCGAGCGCGACACCTACGAGCGTCAGGCCCAGGCCCTGCGCGAGGAGGCCGAGCAGATGGCGGCCGAGATGGAGCCGGGCGACGTCCAGTTCGACGAGGAGTCCGGTGAGGGCGGCACCATGAGCGTCGAGCGTGAGCGCGACCTCACCCTGAGCGCCCAGGCCCGGGCCGCCATCGAGGAGATCGACCGGGCCCTGGCCAAGATCGACAGCGGTCGCTACGGCGTGTGCGAGCAGTGCG
>JALYGL010000210.1 GCA_030777125.1 Actinomycetota bacterium | reverse complement strand
CACCCGGTCGACGTCCGGTGGGCGCCGCCCCGGCCTCGCCAGCGGCTGGCCGACTCCGCCACCGCCGCGGTGCTGCGCGCCCTGCGGGAGGAGGAGGGCGACGTCCTCGTCTTCCTCCCCGGCGCGGCCGACATCCGGCGGGTGGAGTCGGCTCTCGCCCGGCGGGTGCCGCCCGGCACCGACCTGCGGCCCCTGTTCGGCGCCCTACCGGCCACCGCCCAGGACGCCGCCCTCGACCCCTCGCCGCCCGGGCGGCGTCGGGTGGTGCTGGCCACCGACATCGCCGAGACCAGCCTCACCGTCGAAGGGGTGCGCGTCGTGGTCGACGCCGGCCAGGCCCGCCGCCCGCGCTACGACGCTCGCAGCGGCCTGACCCGGCTCCACACCGGCCCCGCGTCCCGGGCGTCGGCCGACCAGCGGGCGGGACGAGCCGGCCGGACCGGGCCCGGAGTGGCCTACCGGTTGTGGTCCAAGATCGAGCACGCCGCCCGCCGGCCCTTCCCCGACCCGGAGATGGCGTCGGTCGACCTGGCCGGGCTGGCCCTCGAGGTCGCCCTGTGGGGCTCGGATCCGGCCGCGCTCCCGTTCCTCGACCGGCCGCCGGCGCGGGCCCTCGACGAGGCCGGCGACCTCTTGGCTCAGCTGGGCGCCTTGGACGCCGACGGCCGGCCCACCCCCGAGGGACGAGCCATGGCCGAGCTCCCGCTCCACCCCCGTCTGGCCCGCATGGTCACCGGCGGCGCGGCCCTGGGGCTGGGGACGCTGGCGTGCGCCCTGGCCGCCCTGCTGGAGGACCGCGACGTGCTCCGGGGCGCGCCCGACGAGGTTCCGGTCGACGTGGCCGAGCGGGTCCGGCTCATCCTCGAGCGGTCGGCCACGCATCCCAGAGCGGACCGCTCCGCCCTGGGTGGGGCCCGGCGACGGACCGCCGAGCTGGCCCGACGGGCGGGCCTGACCATGGGCCCTGAGCCGGTCGACCTGGCCCACTGCGGCCTGGCCCTGGCCCTCGCCTACCCCGACCGGGTGGCCCAGGCCCGCGGCGGGGGGCGGTTCCGCCTGCGCAGCGGCGGTGGGGCATGGGTACCCACCGCCGACCCGCTGGCCGGCGAGCCGTTCCTGGTGGTGGCCGAGCTCGATGCCGACCGCCGGGACAGCCGCATCCGTCTGGCTGCGGCCCTGGACCCGGGCGACGTGGAGGTGGCCGCCGGAACGGCGGTGGAGGAGTTCGCCACCCTGGCGTGGGACGCCGGCCGCGACGACCTCCGGGCCACCGTCGAGCGCCGTGTGGGCGGGCTCGTGCTCGGCCGTGACGAGGGGCCGGCTGAGCCGGGACCGGCCACGACTCGAGCCCTGCTGGAGCGGGCCCGTGCCACCCGCCTCGGCGTCCTGCGCTGGACCGACGACGCCCGGGCGCTGCAGCGGCGGGCGGCGTTCGCCCGCCGGGTGCTCGGCGACGCCTGGCCCGACCTCTCCGACGCCGCTCTGGTCGAATCCGCCGGTCACTGGCTGGCCCCGCTCCTGGCCCGGGCGACGGGCCGAGCCGACCTGGAGGCTGTCGACGTGGCCCGCGCCCTCCGGATGGCACTGGGCCCCGTCCGGTCGGCGGAGCTCGATCGGGTGGCGCCGAGGTGGCTGGCCGTGGGCGACGGACGGCGCGTCACCATCGACTATGCCCCCGACCAGCCGTCGGCCGCGGTGCGCGTGCAGGACCTGTTCGGCACGACCGTGCATCCCACGGTTGCCGGCGGCCGGGTGCCCGTGGTCCTTCACCTGCTGTCCCCGGCCGGCCGCCCGGTGCAGGTCACCGCCGACCTGCCCGGTTTCTGGGCCGGCTCGTGGGGCGAGGTGCGAAGGGAGATGGCCGGCCGTTACCCGAAGCACGCCTGGCCGCTCGACCCGGCGACCGCGCCGGGCGGGCGCCGATAGGTGCCGGCGGTGCGATGGGCCCGGGTCGCATGGGTGATCGCCCTTGCCGCGGCCTCGTGCACGTCCGAGGACCCGTCGCCGCCCGCGGCGCCGCCTGGCCCACCGCCGGTCGAGGCGCCGGTCGAGGCGCGGGTGGAGCCGCCGACCACCACCATCGTCGCTCCGGCGCCGGCCGCGGTACCCGTCCACTACCGGGTCGAGGTCCGGGCCGATGGGGTGGCCGACTTCCCGGCCGTGGTCGACGCCACCCTCGGCGACCCCCGGGGATGGGCCCGGGCCGGCTTCGCCCTCGAGCGTCGCCACGACGGCCCCTATCTGGTCGTCGTGGCCGAGGGCCCGGAGGTCGACGCCCTGTGCCATCCCTACGACACCGGCGGCCGGTTCTCGTGCCAGCTCGGGCCGGTGGTGGCCATCAACGCCGACCGCTGGCGCACCGCCACCCCGCAGTGGACGGGTGACCTGGCCACCTACCGCCAGATGCTGGTGAACCACGAGGTCGGCCATCTCCTGGGCCAGAAGCACCGCCGATGCCCGGGATCGGGCCCGGCGCCGGTGATGGAGCAGCAGAGCACCAACCTGGGCGCCTGCCGGCCGAACCCCTGGCCGCTCGACGACGAGATCGAACGGGCCGCCCGCCACGACCTCCCCCTGGCTCCTCCGTACGAACGCGACTAGGGGTCGTCGACCAGCGGGCCGAAGGTCGCGTTCGCGAACCGGGCCGTCGTCGTCCCGCTGATGCAGATGCAGGTGATGTCCTCCTCGGAGAGCGGCAGGCTGTCGAGGAGCTCGTCGAACTCGCGACGATGGTCGAGGTCCAGGGCGGCATGCTTCATCCAGGTGCTGAACGCCGCTCTGGGCAGCCCGGACCGCTCCACCATCTCGTCGATGTCCTCGGCCGGTGCCGGGTACCCCTCCAGCACGGCGACGTACCCGAGGAAGGCCACGGGATGGTGGTGCCGGACCCAGTAGTACTGGGCACCGACCATGGCCGCGACCGAGGACGGCGGCATCCGGGCCAGCACCTGCTCCCGACCGACGCCGAGGCGGTCCAGGTCGTCGAGCACCCACTCGTCGTGTCCCTCCTCTTCGGGGAGGTGCTTGGCCACGTACGCGTGCAGTCCCTCGCTGAGCGGGTCCTCCGGCATCTCGCTCACCCGCCGCAGCACCTCGTGCATGAGCGGCACGCTCGCCCGGATGACCATGTGGGTCCGCACCAGGAACTCCGGGTAGGCGGTCGCCAGCCGAGGATGTGTCCTGAGCGCCTGGTAGGTCTGGAAGAGGGGGATCGAGACCAACCCGATGCGGCCACGTACGCCGCCGCTCGCCGCCCCGACGGTCACATGAAGCAGTTGTTGGTCTCGGGGGGCAGCCTGAACCCCTTGAGGAAGGTGGCCAGCTCGGCCACTGCCGCCAGCTCCTCGGAGGACATGCTGGCCAGGTAGTCGACCAACGGCGCGGGGAGACCGGTCACTCCCGCCGCCGCCAGCGCACCGCGCGCGTCCTGGAGGAACGACTGACGGAACGTACCCGCCGTCAGCAGGGCGGCTGCCCTCTCCAACTCCGGACAGTCGAGGACCTCTTCACGCCTGCTCGGAACGTCGGACACTGTGTCTTCTCCTTTCGTCGCACTGCTTCTATGTGGCTACGGATCCCTCGCGGAGCCGTTCGAGCGCCGCTCGGGCCAGACCCTCCGAGACGACACTCCCCTTTCGGGTGTACTCGTCGAGGGCTTCGGCGACGCACTCCTGTGCCCGCTGGGACTGGTTGGCGAGGGAGGCCACCTCCGCCATGTTCATCAGGGCGTCACCACGGAGCTGAAGGAAGTCGGTGTCCTTGCTCAACCTGACGCTTCCTTGGGCCAGCTGCTCGGCCTCCTCGTGGTCGCCTCGCCTGGCCGCGACCTTGGCGCGGACGCTACGCCACAGGACCTGCGAGTAGAGATCGTCGCTGGCCGAACTGTGCTCGCCGACCTGGGTGAAGTGCTCAGCCTCGTCGTAGCGCCCCTCACGCCAGAGAGCCTCGGCCAGGAGCCCGACGACCGTCGACAGCCACCCGCTCTCGCCCATCTCCACCAGGGCGTCGTATGCGCCACGCAGCAACTCCGCCGCGGCTCCGGCCTCGCCGGCGAAGAGCTCGATCCACGCCGCGAACTGTGACCAGGGGCCGGCGATGGAAACGCGGAGCCCGACGTCGTCGAAGAGAGACCGGGAAGCGAGCGCCAAGGCCCTGGCGTCGGAGAAGCGGCCTTGCATGGCCTCGTAGACTCCCTTGGCCAGCAGGGCGTTGGCGTCGACCTGGAGGTCGCCCCGGCCGCGCTCACGGATCTCGTCCACGCGTGAGACACCGTCGTGCGGCCGGGTCGGCGAGCACCACCCGAACAACGGGATCCACGACAGCGCCTCCACCTCGGCCCGGCGATCACCCGCTCGGCCAGCGTGCACGGCGGCGAGGTCCATCGCCCGCTCGGCTTCGGCGAACTGGGCCCACATGGCGTGGACGAGGCCCAGCACCCGCCAGCCTCGAGCAAGACCGAGCTCGTCGCCGAGCTCCTCGAAGACCGGGATCGCCCGCTCCACCTCCTGTCGAGCCGCCTCGGCACCTCCGTGCGGCTCCGTGAACAGGCGTTGCACCGAGCGGATGAGCGTCACGTGTGCTTCGAGACGGCGGTCGCCGGCATCGCGGGCGGCGACACCAGCGTCGGCCAGCAGGGCCCCGGCGGTGTCGAACTGGCCCGTGCTCATCAGTGCCTCGATGAGGTTGGGCATCACCCAAAGACGTCGCTCGGAGCCTTCGGGCAGGAGCGACGTGGCTCGGGAGAGCATCTTCACCGCCGCCAGCATGTCGCCGCGGTTGAACGCGGCGCAGCCGCCGGCGGCCAGGTGGTGACCGGCTCGCTCCGCCAGTCGTCGGGCGTGCTCGTCGATCGGGCGGAGCTCCGAGTGGTACCGGAAGGCGCTCTCGAGGTGGAAGCCGAGCACCTCGTCGTGCTCGCCCAGTCGACGCTCCAACCCGGCCAGGTGGTCGGCAACGCGTTCGTGGAGCTCTGCCCTCGTCTCCTTGGAGATGGCCCCGTAGGCCACGTCTCGAATGAGAGCGTGCTGGAATCGGTACGCATCGTCGTCCGATGCTCCGGGCACGCGCTGTACCAGCTCCTGCTCGACGAGAACGGCGATGTCGCCGTCGACGTCCGACGCCTGCCGCGGCGCGAGCAGGTCGACCAGATCATCTCGATGAAAGACCGTGCCGAGCACGGCAGCCGTTTCGATGACCTCACGAGGACCGCCATCCAGTGGTTCCAGCCTGGTCGAGAGAAGAGCCTGAATGGTGGGCGGGATCCTGATCTCGCTCAGGTCGGTGGTAGCCACCCATCGCCCGCTCTCCGGTCGCAGGGCTCCCCGCTCGATGAGGGCGGTGACGAGCTCGGCGAGGTAGAGGGGGTTGCCCCCCGCTGCCTCCCGGATACGCGCCCGGGGCCGGCCGGGGAGGTCACCGGTCCCGAGAAGATGGCTGATCACCTCGTCGCTCTCGAGCTCGCTCAGGGGCTCGAGCCGCAGCAACGATGAGTTCGGGCCCTCGTCGGCCCAGGCCGGGCGTTGCTCGAGCAACTCCGGTCGCCCGACGCAGACGACGGCGACCGGGCCCTGACGGGACCAGTCACGGAGGTGCTCGACCAGGTCGAGAAGCACCGGCTCGGCCCAGTGGAGATCCTCGAGCACCAGGAGCACCGGCCGCCTCCGGGCCAGGCCTTCGAGCAGCCTGCGGACGGCCCAGAACACCTCCTCCGCCCCCGTCGTCGTCACGGCCAGGCCCAGGACGTGAGCCACGCGCTCAGCGACGAGTGCGGCGTCGTGCTGCCCCTCCACCACGCCGGCGATCTTGGCCCGCGCCTCGTCGTCGGAGTCGGCGTCGTCGATGCCCGCGGCCTGCTTGATCACCTGGACGACGGGGCGAAACGTGGTCCCGTGGCCGTATGGGACGCAGTCTCCCTGGAGCAGCGTGGCCCGGCTCTCCAGCGTTCGCACCAGCTCCTCGACGAGGCGGGTCTTGCCCACCCCGGCGGCGCCGACGACCGTCAGCATCGACACTCGGTCTCCGGCGACGGCGCGGTCGAAGCCTTCCTGCAGCATGGCGAGCTCTTCGTGGCGGCCGATCGTCGGGACGCTCAGCCGTCGCCCACGGGCGCGGGCGTCCGGAACCAGCCTCCGCAGGCGGACGGCGCGAACGGGCTCGGCCCGGCCCTTCACCTGCACGGGGTCGAGCGCCTCCCCTTCGACCGCGTCCATGACCAGCTGGTGCGTCGTCTCGCCGAGCAGGATCTCGCCGGCCAACGCCAGCTGCTGGAGGCGCGCGGCGACGTTGAGGGCGTCACCGAGCACCGCCCCCTCCTGCAGCTCGCCCGCGCCGGTCGCCACCTCGCCCGTGTTGATACCGGTATGGACGTCGATGGTGACGCCCCAATCGCGCTCGAGCTCCTGGTTCACGGTGACGAGCCGCGTTCGCATGTCCACAGCGGCCCGAACGGCCCGGAAGGCGTCGTCCTCGTGGAGGTGAGGGATGCCGAAGAGGGCCACGACGGCGTCGCCGATGAACTTCTCGACTCTCCCGCCATGCGATTCGACGATGGCGCGCATCTCGTTGAAATAGCGCCCCATCACGGGCTGAAGCCGCTCGGGGTCCAGACGCTCCGACAGGTCGGTGAACCCGGTCACGTCCATGAAGATCACGGTGACAGGACGACGGCTCGGGCGGACGCGCGGTGCGGAGCCAAGCGGTGTGCCGCAATCCGAACAGAACCTCGCCCCCGCTGGACTCTCAGCTCCGCACGTCGGGCACCCAGCCACTTCGGATGTCTTACCAAACGGATCAACATTGGACCAGGGTCGGGTGGCGGATGAATGAGCGGTCGAGATCCCTCACGGTGGCGAACTGGTCGCGGTAAGTGCAGAAAGCGAGTCGCCGGCCGGTGTGGCTCCCTTCACCGCCGGCTCAGCCCACCGACGCCTCGGGCGGTAGTGGGCGGGAGCTGCGCAGCAACCGCCGGATGCCCGTGCGTGTCCTCGGCGCCGGACCCGTCTTCCATGGTGTGGGTCTCCGGGCCCTTGCGGGCTCGGTCCATCCCGAACCAGGAGAGTGCCTGGCAGTCGCCACCGCGAACCGCCACCAGCTCCGCCCGCTGGAACGACCGCTCGCCGCGACAGCCGCGGAAGGCCTCCGGGGCCTCGCCTGCCGACTCCGAGCTCCCGATCATGTCCCTCGTCCCGCCGCCCGCCCATGCCCGCCGCCGCGAAGAGCAGCTGCTGCCCAGCTCGATGTACTTGGATTCTGCCCATGGCGGTGCCCTTCGGCTCGTGTCGCGCGATCATCGGTCCCCGGCCTCACTGCGTCCGTGCCGCGCCGCGACGGGGCAGAGTGACCGAGCGCGCGTTCGTCAGCGGGCCCGACGGGCGAGTGCCGGCCGGTCGAGGAGAGTCACCCGGCCCCGCCCCAGGGCGACCGTTCCCGATCGTTCCTCCCGCCGCAGGACCCGGTTCACGGTGGCACGGGTCGTTCCGGCCAGGCCGGCGACGTCGTCCTGCTTGAGGGGGATCGTGTCACCGTAGATGCCGGCCAGGTCCAACAGGCGCCGGACGATCCGGGTGTCGGCCGGGACGTAGAGCGCTTCCATCAGGCGGGCATCCAGCCGGCGAAGGCGCTCGGCGAGGAGCTCGACCAGCACGTCGGTCACCCCCGGGTCGGTTCGGCGCAGTGTGCGGAAGGTCTCGCGGTCGAGGCTGAGCGTCTCGGTGGCTTCCATGGCGATGGCCGTGGCCGCTCGCGTCGTGCCCGCCGACAGAAGAGCCAACTCGCCGAGCAGGTCGCCTGGCCCCACCAGTTCTACCGTCACCACGTCGCCCATGGGCGTACCGATCCGGACGGCGACCCGTCCCTTGGCCACGAGGTGGAGGCTGGCGGCGGGATCTCCCTCGTGGAAGAGCACCTCCCCCTTCCCGAAACGGCGGCGACGGGCGCCGGCGAGGAGCCGCCGGGTGTCCTGCTCGGGAAGGCCTTTCAGCAGCCGCCACTCCACCGCGTCCACACCATAGGGCCAACTGCGCAGGCGCAGACTGAGGCCTTGTGTGTCGATGGTCACACAGCCGGTGTGACGCCGGAGGCGGCAACCAGCTCTCGGAACCGCCACGGTGCAGACACCTCTCAAGGAGTCTGCGATGCCCAGTTCCACGATGGTCGAGCGACCGGAGCCCAGGTTGCCGCTGTCCCCTGCGCACCTGCGGCATTCCGCCGATCCGCCTCTGCCTGAGGGGCTGGCGGGCGACGCCGGCCGTTCGACCCGCGGCGGGCGCCGTGGTCCGGCGCTCGCCATGCTCGCCGGCATGGTGCTCTTCATCGCAGCCGGTGTGGCATGGGCGCAGCTGATCGGGACCGACACTGGGGGATCGGCCACTCCGGCAGCGGCTGTGGCCGTCGCCGCTCCGGCACCGGCGCCTCCCGCTCCGTCGGGCTTCACCCTCTCGCCGGGAGACATCAGTGTCGTCACCCACGTCTACGGCCCGGGCGAGGACAGTGGGTGGCACAGCCACTCCGGGCTCCACGCGATCACGATCCTCTCCGGAGCGCTGTCGGTCTACGACGCCGAATGCCGGGTGGAGCAGTTTGGTCCCGGGCGACCGTACATCGGTGGTCAGCAGCTGCATCTGGCCGTCAACCTGACGACCGCACCGGTCGAGATGGTGACCACCTACGTCAGCCCGTCGGCCACCGAGAACGTGACCCACAACTCGGGCCCGCCGACCGGGTGCCGGGTGGATCGATAGTGGAAGCCGGGCGGCGGAGCCACACCTGGCGGGCACCGAGTGGTGCCCGCCGGGTGCCCGTGCCGTTCGAGGAGATCTCGTCCGAAGTCCGACGACTCACGGTGCGCTCGTTCGACCTGGCGTGCGCGTACGCCCGCGGAGGTGACCTCCGCCGGCTCGGTCCAGAAGCGGAGGCGGTGGACGCCGAGCTCAGGACCCTCCTGCCCCGGTGCCCGGCGCACATGCGTGTCCGCTGTGAGGTGGCGAGGGCGGTCCTCAGCCACCTGCTCGCTCCGGAGGGCACCCACCACCGCCCGTAGGGCCGCGGCGCGGCTGGCAGGACGGTGACGGCCCGGGCCCCGGTCCGGACAAGACTGGCTCGGTGGACAGCCCCCTGACCCGTCCGGTCGAGGACTTCGTCGCCCGGTTCGCCCCCGTGCTGGTGGCCCTGGCGGCCGAGTCGCGGCTGGCCACGCCCGACAAGCTGCCCGACGACGTGGCCCTGGAGGCTCTCAACCTGGCCTCCGCCTTCGTCGACGCCGACGGCCGCCACACCGACGAGGAGCTGTGGGCCGTTCTCGCCGTCTTCGGTCGTCGCTTCGACACGGTGGCCCGCGCCGGCAGTCCCGCCGGCCTGCGGGTGGCCGGGCTGCTGGCGGGGAAGCGCACGTTCCTGGACGGACCGTCGGCCCTGTTCGACGTCCTCGTCCAGGCCGACCTGCGAGCCGGCACCGACAACGCCTGGCGGTACTACCAGGCGGCCATGGACATCGGCCACGCCATCTGCGCTCTCGACGACCACCCCTCCCACGCCGAGCTCACCGCCATCGAGCGGTTCCGCTCCACCCTTCTCACGGCCATGGACGCCGCTGGCGTCCCCCGCCCGGGCGGACCGCAGGTCGCTCCCCGGCCGGTTGCGGGCCCGGCGCCAAGCGCGCCAGTGACCGAACCACCCCGTCCGCTGGAGGAGCTGCTGGCCGAACTGGACCGGCTGGTCGGGCTGGCCGCGGTCAAGGCCGAGGTCAAGCTGGTCACCAACCTGCTCCGGGTGGAGAGGCTCCGCAGGGAACGCGACCTCCCGGTCGTGGACCACAGCCGCCACCTCGTGTTCACCGGCAATCCGGGGACGGGCAAGACCACCGTCGCCCGGCTGCTGGCCCAGATCTACCGCACCCTGGGTGTGGTCGAGAAGGGCCAGCTGGTGGAGACGGACCGGGCCGGGCTGGTGGCCGGCTACGTGGGCCAGACCGCCATCAAGGTCAAGGACGTCTTCACCTCGGCCGTCGGGGGCGTCCTGCTGATCGACGAGGCCCACGCCCTGTCTCGGGGCAGGGAGTCCGACTTCGGCCACGAGGCCATCGACATGATCGTCAAGCTGATGGAGGATCATCGCGACGACGTCGTGGTGGTCGTGGCCGGCTATCCGGACGAGATGGCCGACTTCCTCGACGCCAATCCGGGCCTGCGCTCACGGTTCCCGAAGACCATCTTCTTCGACGACTACTCGAACGACGAGCTGCAACGGATCTTCGACGGAATGTGCGAGCGCAGCCACTACCGCCCCACCGCCGAGGCCAGGGAGCGGGTGCTGGCCCACGTGGCCGGCCGTCCGCGCGACCGGGGCTTCGGCAACGCCCGCCTGGTCCGGAACCTGTTCGAGGCGGCGGTGGCCCGCCAGGCCAGCCGGGTGGTCGACCTGCCCGAGGTCAGCGACGACGCCCTGGTGACCCTCGATGCGGCCGACATCCCGGGCCCTGGGCCATGATGGCGCGGTGATCGAAACGGCCGCGCACGTGGAGCGCCCCGAGGCGGACCGCTCCGGTCCCGACGGCGACGACCCGGACGACCTGGCCCACTACGCTCGCAACGACGAGCTGGCCGCCGCCCGCCGTCAGGGCCGGGCGGTCAAGGCTCTGTGCGGGACCCTGTTCCACCCCCATGCCGATCCCAGTCGGCACCCGGTGTGCGTCGTGTGCCAGGACCTGGCCGCCGCCGCCCGCTGAGACCGACCGACGTGGTTTCCCCGTTCGTCAACCGGTACCGCACCCCGGCCAGCATCCCGCGGCGCGACGGCCAGCCGTCCCGCTCCCAGCTGGTGGTGGCGGCGACCGCGACGGCACTGGGCATGCCCGAAGCCGACCTGGCCCCGGCCATGCCCGTCGCCCCCCGAATCGTCTCCAGCGCTCACGGCGCCCTCGGGCACGTCCTGCTCTGCTACCCCCCGTATGCCGACGGAGACCTGAGCCTGGAGTCGACGTACGCCACCCTCATGCGTGTCCTCCCGCCCTCGTGCGACCTCACCATCCTCTGCCACCCGGCCGTCGCCGACGACCTGGCCCGGATCATCGGGCAGGAACGGCCCGACAACCCGCCCACCGTGGTCGACGCCCCCGACTACCTCGCCTTCTCGGTGTGGGCCGAGGACGGGTACGTCGCCGTCACCGACGAGGGCGGCGAGGCGGCGCGGACCTTCCTGGTGGAACCCTTCACCTTCCCCCGCTACGGCGACAGCCTCATCGCCGACCTGGTGGCCGAGGCGACCGACATCCAATCGACGCAGGTGCCGTTGTACTTCCAGGGCGGGAACGTCCTGGCCGGCGACGATTTCATCCTCATCGGCACCGACTACCTCACGAGGACGCTCGAGATCTGGCGCCAGAGCGGCCCGGTGGTGCCGGGCGACGCCCCTCCCAGCCGGCAGGTCAGCGAGCTGTTCGTGCGCTCGTTCGGGGCCGATCACCGGCTCCACTTCGTCGGCCTGCGCCGTCCCATTCCCGAGGAGCTGTTGGCGCCCCGCTCGTTTGGCCAGGGTGGGGAGGAGTGGACGGAGGACGTGGGCGCGGGCGCCGGGTCGTTGCAGCCGGTCTTCCACATCGACATGTTCCTCAGCCTGGCCGGGCGCGACGCCGACAGCGGCCGGTACCGGGTCCTGGTCGGCTCTCCGACCGCGGCCGGGCAGGTCCTCGGCGAACCGGTGCCCGACCACGCCCTGGCGCCGGCGTTCGACGAGATCGCCGTCCGCCTGGGGCGGCTGGGCTTCGAGGTGACCCGCACGCCGCTGCCGCGGGTGTACGTCGACTACCCCGAGGAACGGCTCCGCCAGTGGTACTTCGCCACGTCGAACAACTGCCTGGTGGAGATCACCGACGACTCGAAGCGCGTGTGGCTGCCGACCTACGGCCACGGGCCGTGGGAGGCCCTGGCAGCCACGGACGAGGCGAACAAGGCCATCTGGGAGGGGCTGGGCTTCGAGGTCGTCCAGGTGGGCGACTTCCATCCCTTCGCCCAGAACCTGGGCGCCCTCCACTGCATCAAGAAGTACCTGTCGCGCGCCTGACGCCGGCGATGCGGCGGATGCCCTACCGCCCCGTCCTGCGGTGAGCTTCTGGCGGTCAATGCCGGATCGGGCGCCGGGCGGCTACCCGACGCCGCCGGCGAGGATACGTCGGGCGTCCTCCAGCTGTTGGTTCAGCCACTTGGCCACGTCGTTCTCCCGGACGATGGCGTTGCAGGCGTCCCGCAGCTCCTTGCGCCGCCCGGGGTCCATGGTGAGGGCCTCGTACAGCGTGTCGGCCTGCTGGCGGATGTCGAACGGGTACAGGGTGAGGGCGAAGGCACCCAGCTCCTCGTGGGCGCCGGTGTTCTCGGACAGGGCCAGCACGCCGTCGCGCTCGTTCACCAGGGTGGCCTCCTTGGCCACCAGGTTCATCCCGTCGAAGATGGCGTTGACCACCAGCACGTCGAACAGCTTGTAGGCGGCCACCGCCCGCGCCATGTTGTCGCCCAGGTGCAGGTCGATGGGCTGCCAGTCGGCGGTGCCGTGCTTGAGGTTGACGTCGGCCACCACCCGCCTTATCCGCTCCAGGTAGTCCTGGTACTGGCTGACGTCCTGGCGGCTGGGCTGGAGCAGGGCCAGGAAGGTCACCCGCTCGCGCAGGTCCGGATGGTCGTCGAGGAGCATGTCGTAGGCCCGGAAGCCGCGCAGGATGTTCTTGCTCAGGTCGGCCCGGTCGACGCGGAGGATGAGGTGGTCGCGCCGCCGCCGGTTCAGGCCCTCCTGGTGGTCGAGCACCTCCGGGGACCGGGCCAGCTCCTCGAAGGCGGTGGCGTCGACCGAGATCGGGTACCAGCGGGCCCGTACCGTGCGGGCGCCGACGGCGACCGTCATCTCGGCCAGGTCGGTGGGCAGGCCGAGCAGCTCCTGGCAGCCGAGCAGGAAGTTGCGGGCGTAGTGCTCGGTGTGGAAGGCGACCACGTCGTTGCCCAGCAGCCCGTTGAACAAGGTGTCGCGCATGAACGGCGGCAGGATGCGCCAGGCGTCTGGCTGGGGCCATGGGATGTGGATGAAGTGGTGCAGGTACACGTCCGGGCAGCGGTCGCGGACCCGCTGGGCCACCAGGT
>JALYGL010000209.1 GCA_030777125.1 Actinomycetota bacterium | reverse complement strand
GCGACGACGTGTGGGACCGGGTGGTGGCGGTCGGCACCGACCGGGTCGCCCAGGCCTCCACCATCGTCTCCAAGGCCGACCGCAACGAGGCCACCGACGCCGCCATCGCCGCCATCAAGGACGAGCTGGCGGCCGAGTTCGAGGGTCGAGACAAGGAGGTCAAGGCCGCCGTCCGCGCCCTGCAGAAGAAGCTGGTGCGCAGGCGGATCGTGGAGGAGAGCGTCCGCATCGACGGCCGCGGGCCCACCGACATCCGGCCGTTGTCGGCCGAGGTCGGCCTCATCCCCACCGCCCACGGGTCGGGCCTGTTCCAGCGGGGTGAGACCCAGGTGCTCACCGTGGCCACGCTCGGAATGCCGCGCATGGAGCAGATGCTCGACACCATCGGCATCGACGACTCCAAGCGGTACATGCACCACTACAACATGGCCCCGTTCGCCACCGGGGAGACCGGTTTCATGCGGGGGCCGAAGCGCCGAGAGATCGGTCACGGCCTGCTGGCCGAGCGGGCCCTCCTGCCCGTGGTCCCGCCGGTGGAGGAGTTCCCGTACACCCTGCGGGCGGTGTCCGACTGTATGGCGTCGAACGGCTCCACCTCCATGGCGGCGGTGTGCGGCTCCACCCTGTCGCTGATGGACGCCGGTGTGCCCGTCAAGGCGCCGGTGGCCGGCATCGCCATGGGCCTGGTGTTCGCCGAGGGCAGGTACACGACCCTCACCGACATCCTGGGGGCCGAGGACGCCTTCGGCGACATGGACTTCAAGGTGGCCGGCACGGCCGACTTCGTCACCGCCCTGCAGCTCGACACCAAGATCGACGGCATCCCTGCCGACGTGCTGGCCGCGGCCCTCACCCAGGCCCGCGACGCCCGCATGCAGGTCCTGGCCGTCATGGCCCAGGCCATCGCCGAGCCCCGGCCCGAGGTCCGGGAGACGGCGCCCAAGATCGTCAGCTTCGAGATCCCGATGGACAAGATCGGCGAGGTCATCGGGCCCAAGGGCAAGGTCATCAACCTCATCCAGCAGGAGACGGGCGCCGACATCAACGTCGACGACGACGGCACCGTGGGCACCGTCACCATCGGGGCCAAGGACGGCGCCGCGGTGGAGGACGCCAAGAAACGCATCGACCAGATTCTCAACCCGCCCCGGGCCGAGATCGGCGAGGTGTTCACCGGCAGGGTGGTCAACATCACCAAGTTCGGGGCCTTCGTCAACATCCTCCCGGGGCGCGACGGGCTGGTCCACATCTCCAAGCTCGGCCGCGGGAAGCGAGTCGACCGAGTGGAGGACGTCGTCTCCCTCGGCAGCGAGATCGAGGTCCGGGTCGACGACATCGACCCACAGGGGAAGGTTTCGCTGTCGCCCACCGGCGACGACGCCGCTGCCGGCGCCAGCAACGGCGACGCCGCCCCGGCGACGCCGCGGTCCTCCGCTCCGGAGCGGTCCCGTACGCCCGCCGACGTTGCCGCCGCACCCGGCGGCGCCCAGGTGGTGTCGTTCGAGGACACCTTCGAGTCCGAGGCCAAGGCCCAGTTCGGCGACCTCGGCCCGGCCGACGTCGGCGGCCCGGGCGGAGGCGCGGCGGGTGCCCCTCGGCGGAACCGCGACCGCGATCGGCGACGCGGTGGGGGTGGTGGCGGCGGCGGGCCGAGGCGGTAGCGCTTGATCCGCCACTCCCGGCTGCCCAGCGGCATGCAGGTGGTCACCGAGGCCATGCCGGATTCGCACACGGTGACCGTGGGTTTCTGGGTCGACGCCGGCTCCCGTGACGAGGAGCCGGCCCAGGCCGGGGCCTCGCACTTCCTCGAGCACCTGCTGTTCAAGGGCACCGAGACCCGCAGCGCCAAGGACATCGCCGAGGCGGTCGAGGCCGTGGGGGGCGACATGAACGCCTTCACCACCAAGGAGTACACCGCCTTCTACACCCGGTTCCTCGACGCCGACCTCGAGCTGGGGCTCGACATCCTCTCCGACATCATGTGGGCGCCTTCGCTGCGCCAGGACGAGATCGACTCGGAGCGCCAGGTCATCCTCGAGGAGATCTCGATGCACGAGGACGAGCCGTGCGACCAGGTGCACGAGCTCCTCCACGAGGCGCTCTACCCGGGTCATCCGCTGGGTCGCGAGGTCCTGGGCGACCGCTCCACCATCACGGCCATGACCCGCGACCAGATCCACTCCTACTTCCGCTCGCGCTACCGGCCGAGCAGCATCGTCGTTGCGGCCGCCGGCAACCTCGACCACGACGCAGTGGTCGCCGGCCTCGAGCGCCGCTACGCGGGCGGCTCGGGCCACGCCCCTACCCGCGTGGTCCCGGCCTTGGTGCCCTGCCGGCCGGTCGTGGTCAACAACCGGCCCACCGAGCAGGCTCACGTCGTGGTCGGCATGCGTGCCCTCGACCGGGGCGACGACGACCGCTTCGCCCTGGCCGTGGTCAACCACGTCCTCGGCGGGGGGATGTCGAGCCGGCTCTTCCAGGAGATCCGCGAGAAGCGAGGGCTCGTGTACTCGGTGTACTCGTACCGGGCCGCCTACCTGGAGAGCGGTGCGTTAGCCGTTTACGCCGGGACGTCCCCGACCCGCGTCCACGAGGTGCTCGCCCTCATCCATTCCGAGCTCGACCGCCTGACCGACACCGAGGTGTCCGACCGTGAGCTGGCGGTGGCCAAGGGGAACGTCAAGGGGTCGTTGGCCCTGTCGCTGGAGGACTCGTGCGGGCGCATGAACCGCATCGGCCGCAGCCAGCTGGTCCACGGCCAGGTGCTGTCGTTCGACGAGCTGGTGGCCCGGACCGAAGCAGTGACGCGCGACGACATCGAGCGGGTCGTCAATCGGGTGCTCAGCAACGAGCGGGTGCTGGCCGTGGTCGGACCCTTCGAGGAGGACGCCTTCTCGGAGCGGGTGGCGTAGACCACCCGGTCATGGCCATCCGCGTCGCGGTGTTCGGGGCGGGAGGCCGCATGGGATCCACCGTGTGCCGGGCCGTCGTCGACGATCCCGAACTCTCGCTGGTGGCCGCCGTCGACCCGCTGCACGCCGGGATCGACCTGGCCACGGTCACGGGTGTCAAGGTCCGCGGCGTGCAGATGTCGCCCAACGCCGAGTCGCTGATCCACGCCCGCGCCCACGTGGCGGTCGACTTCACCACCCTCGACGCGGCCCGCCAGAACGCCGCCTGGTGCGCCCGCAACGGCGTCCACGCCGTGGTGGGCACCACCGGGTGGGACGCCGCCGACCTGGAGGAGCTGGCCCGCATCTTCACCCGCAGCAACTGCTTCATCGCCCCCAACTTCGCCATCGGCGCCGTGCTCATGATGCGCTTCGCCGAGCTGGCCGCCCCGTGGTTCGAGACCGCCGAGGTGATCGAGCTGCACCACGACCAGAAGATCGACGCCCCCTCGGGAACGGCGATGCTCACGGCCGAGCGGATGGCCGCCCGATCGGCCGAGTGGGCGGCCGACCCCACCAAGCGTCAGGTGGTGTCGGGCGCCCGGGGCGGAGAGGGACCCGGCGGGATCCGGCTGCACTCGGTGCGGCTGCGCGGCCTGGTGGCCCACCAGGAGGTGCTGCTGGGCACCACCGGCCAGACCCTGTCGATCCGCCACGACTCGCACGACCGCGACTCGTTCATGCCCGGAGTACTGCTGGCCATCAAGGCGGTGGCCGCCCGTCCGGGGGTCACCATCGGCCTCGACGCCCTGCTCGACATCTGAGCGAAGGGGCCGCCACGCCGGCCGGCGCTCAGCCGCCCATCATCTCCGCCGCCCGCCGCGTCATCTCCTCCGGGGAGACGTCCTCCACGTGGCTGGCGACGTTCCAGCGGTGCCCGAACGGGTCCTCGAACTGGCCCGACCGGTCGCCGTAGAACTGGGTCTCGACCGCACGAAGGGCGGTGGCGCCGGCGTTGACGGCCCGGTCGAAGACGTCGTCGACGTCTTCCACGTAGACGCTCAAGGTCACCGGGCTGCCGCCGATGGTCTTCGGACCGCGGATGTCCATCTCGGGCATCTCGTCGGCCAGCATGATGACCGAGTCGCCGAGCTGGATCTCGGCGTGGCCGATCTTGCCCTCGGGCGCAGGCATGCGGACCCGTTCGGTGGCCCCGAAGACGGCGCCGTAGAACTCGATGGCGGCCGCCGCCCCGTCGACGTGGAGGTAGGGCGTGACCCGCGGGTAGCCCTCCGGGATCGGCTGCGCACTCGCCATCGGAACCTCCTGTCGGTGAATCGGTGGCACAAGGGTACGCTCCGCGCTCACGCCTCCCGCCCGGAGGGCGGGGGCCAGCTCTGCAGACAGGACGGTGTCCGATGAAGGTCGGTGTGCTCGGTACGGGGGCGGTCGGGCAGGCGTTGGGGAGCAAGCTTGTGAGCCTGGGCCACGACGTCGTCATGGGGTCCCGCCAGGCCGGCAACGAGAAGGCGGTCGCCTGGGCCGCGACCGCCGGGGGAACGGCCGGGGAGGGCAACTTCGCCACCGCCGCCGCCTTCGGCGACATCGTGGTGAACGCCACCCCGGGCGCCGTCTCGCTCGCCGTCCTCACCGCCGCGGGGGCGGAGAACCTGGCCGGGAAGGTGGTGGTTGACGTGGCCAACCCGCTCGACTCCTCGAGGGGCATGCCGCCCAGGCTCACCGTCTGCAACACCGACAGCCTGGGAGAGCAGATCCAGCGGCAGTTCACCGAGGCGCTGGTGGTCAAGGCGCTGAACACCGTCAACGCCGACGTGATGGTCACGCCCGGTGTCGTCGGTGGGTCGCACACGGTGTTCGTGGCCGGCAACCACGCCGCGGCCAAGGCCCAGGTGGTCGACATGCTGATGTCGTTCGGGTGGCCGCCCGGCGACATCCTCGACCTGGGCGACATCGCCGGCGCGCGCGGCATGGAGATGTACCTCCCTCTCTGGGTCCGCCTGTGGCAGACCCTCGGCACCAGCGACCTGAACGTGAAGGTGGTCATCGGGACGTAGCTCAGCGAGGGCGCAGCAGCATGCGGACGCCCTGGCTCCGCTCGGACCGGTGCAGTTCGGCCTCGTCGGGGGTGACCGCCGGCGGGACGTCGAACAGCAACGTGGCGGTGAGCTCGTTCCCGGGGTTGACGACCTTCGACGCCAGCTCGGGGTCGTCGTCGGGCCGGTACCGCCGGGACTCGGCGTCGACGAGGAACTGGCTGCCGGCGAGGAACGTCTCCGGCTGGGTGCCGGTGTTCTGCACCCGCACCGCGAGTGTGCAGAACCGGCCCTGGGGCACCCGTCCCCGCACCGCGCCGTCAGCGCCGACCGCGCCGCACTCGAACCCCGTGGCGGTGAAGGTGAGTGGGCCCTCGCGCCCCGGCTCGCCCAGGAACGGGCGCTCGATGTCGCGCTGCGAGAGCCCCGAGTAGCGGGCGGATTCGTCGACCAGGGGCTCGTCGCCGGGGCGGAGGAGGAGCCAGCCGACTACCGCCAGCCCGGCCACCGCCACGACCGCCACCGCCCCGGTGGCGCGGCTGCGCGGCACTCGCCGGCCCCCTCCGCTCGGCGCCGCTCGGACGCAGGTCCGGCACTTGAACCCGACGGGCGTGCGCACGAAGCACTTCGGACAGATCGGCGAACCGCAGCCGGTGCAGGTGAGCCGCGTGGCGACGCCGTCCTGTTGGCACTCGAGATCCGCCACCCTGCCGCCTCTCAGCCGGGGCCAGTATCGCGCCCGGGGGTTTCGCGGTCCTCGGATTTCGGAGGAGCGGCCTTCCCGCCCGACGTGGTGCCGTCGCCCGCCTCCAGCTCCTTCTCGAGAGCGTCGACGGACGTGCCCTCGAGCCTGCCCTGGGCTCGGTTCAGCACGAGGGACAGCACGACCAGGGTGACGCTGACCGCGGTGGTGGCGACCATGTTCCGCTCGAAGAAGCCGAGCAGCGCCTCCACCGGGCTGGAAATGGCGTCGCTGAAGATCCGCACCGCGATGACCGACGTGAGCGTGCCCGCCAGGTTGGCGATCAGGAAGCCGGTGAAGGACATGCCGGTGGTGCCGGCCAGGGCGCACACGATGGCGCCCGGGAAGGCGAACACCATCGGGTAGCCGGCCCGCTTGAAGATCCGCTCGGTGACGTTGACCAGCTCTCCGCCCCCGCCCTTCTTCTCCAACCAGCGGATGGCGCCCTCGCCGTAGAACCGGCCCAGCAGGTAGAAGAGCGGGTCGCTCAGCGAACGGCGCACGACGGCCACGACGACGAAGGGGACCAAGTCGACCTCGCGGGCCAGCACGAGGAAGCGGTTCCGGGCGTCCATGGCGATGAGGAGGAGGGGGTGGTTGGCGGCCAGCGTCGGCGTCAGGGCGGTGGCGATGGTGCCCATGGTGGTGAGCACGACGATCGGGGCGACCAGCAGCACCAGCGTCCGCCGTGACGGGCGGGGCCGGGTCTCGGCCCGGTCGTGCTCCTGGAGGTCGTCGTCGTCGGCGGACAAGGACCCGACGCTACGAGGTCTGCAGACCCGCTGCTGTCCGGGCCCGGACCATGTGGGCGGTCAGGTCGGCCAGCCGGGAGTGGGCGTTGAGGCCGCTCGTCGAGGGCATGACGTAGGCGGTGGCGCCCGCGAACGGCTCCGGCTGCACCCCCGGGGTGGCCCGCCGGTCCACCGCCGCCCGCCACCCGGCCAGGCCCACGAACAGCACGACCGACGGCCGCAGCCAGTCCACCAGCCGGGCCACCCGCTCGGCGCCGGCCTGGTACTCCTCGCGCGCCAGGACGCCAGCCCCCGGGGTGGCCCGCTTCACCAGGTCGGTCATGCCGACGTGGTCCTCGGTGACGGCGTGGACGGGGTCCCGGGGGCGCGTGACCAGCCCCGACGCCACCGCCGCGGGCCAGAACCGGTTGGTCGGGCCGGCGTAGCCGAAACCGGCGTCGGCCGCCACCAGGCTGGGGTTGAGGCCGCAGACGAGCACGCCCATCCCGGGCCCGACGAAGTCGGGCAGGGTCCGGGCCCTGGTGGCGTGGACGGCCGATCCGGCCCCGCCACCGTCCCCGCCGCCCGGCACCACCCGCTCCACGTCGAACCCGGCGCCGGTCACCAGCTCGGCCGCCAGCACGGCGACGGGGAGGCGCAGGGCGAGGTGGCCGCCCACCGGGGTGACCCGGTGCAGTTCGGCCAGGGCCAGCGGCAGACCCGTCGGCCGTACCCCGACGAGCTCGACGGTTGTTGTCGTGGAGCTGGAGGGAATCGAACCCTCGTCCGCTGAGTGCTCACCCACCGTGCTACGACCATTCCCGGTTGCGGGCCTGACGCTACCCTCGAGCCGGGTCACGAATGCTCGTCACGTCTTTCCGTGATGTCAGTCGGTCTTTCCCAACGTGCCAGCGGTCTTTCCCTAGCTGTCAACCCTCATTCTGTTCCCAAGGCAAAGGGTCGTCCTCGGCGTGCCCTCGCGGGTCGCTGTTTGCCTTCACCTGCAGTTCTTAGGCTGCGATGAGGAAGGCAGGTGTCTTGGTTTCGGCACCTGTGTTTGTGCCCCGTTTAGCGAGTCTGAGCAACTCGGGTCGCACGACGAGCCAACGGTCTCAACGTCGAAACCGGTCAGCCCCATGTCAAATAGCTGCAACCATCCTAACGCCCCGGCCGGCCGCCCCCTTCCCGGCCGCGTGCCGCCATAGCCCGGTCGGCCTCCCGGCGGGCGTCGCGCTCGGCGATGGCGTGGCGCTTGTCGTAGCTGCGCCGGCCCCGGGCCAGGGCCAGCTCGACCTTGACCCGTCCGCCCTTGAAGTAGGCGGCCAGGGGCACGATGGTGAGCGACTCCGCCTGGGCCCGGCTCCCGAACTCGGTGATCTCGTCGCGGTGCAGCAGCAGTTTGCGCGGCCGCTCCGGGTCGTGTCCCCCGAAGCCGTCGGACTGCTCGTAGGGGGCGACGTGGACGCCGAACAGCCACAGCTCCCCGCCGTCCAGCCGGGCGTAGGAGTCCTTCAGCTGGACCTTGCCGTCGCGGAACGACTTGACCTCGGTGCCGACCAGGGCGATGCCGGCCTCGACCACGTCGAGCACCTCGTAGTCGTGGCGGGCGCGCCGGTTGCTGGCCACCAGCTTGACGCCCTTGTCGACCATGAGGCGTCGAGGGTACCGGTTCCCGGCGTTCGGGCCACGCAGGCCGGTTCCGGCGTTCGGGCCACGCAGGCCCGCTACCCTCGGCCGCCGTGCTGCAGATCCGACCGTCCGATCGCGACACGATCGTCCGCCACGCCCTCGACGGCCGGCCCAACGAGGTGTGCGGGCTGTTCGGCGGCGAGCCCGGCGACGTGGTCGTGGTCCAGACCCTGTACCCGTGCCGCAACGCGGCCGAGTCGCCGGTCGTGTACGAGCTCGACTCCCGCGACCTGGGCAAGGCCAACTGGGACGCGCTGCAGCGGGGGATGGAGATCGTGGGCGTCTACCACTCCCACACCCACACCGAGGCCTACCCGTCGCCCACCGACGTGGCCAAGGCCGGCGACCCCCAGTGGCACTACGTGCTGGTATCGCTCCAGGAGGCCGAGCCCGTGATCCGGTCGTTCCGGATCGTCGACGGCGACATCACCGAGGAGCAGTTGGTCGTCAAAGACGACTGACTCGGTAGGATTTACCGAGTACCCCGACCGCATCGCTGGAGGCCGTCAGTGCCCGTCGAAGTCCGCCTGCCCACCGTGCTCCGCCGCCACGC
>JALYGL010000208.1 GCA_030777125.1 Actinomycetota bacterium | reverse complement strand
CCGGTGAGCTTCATGCGGGGCGCCGACGCCTCCGCCGGCACCATCAAGTCGGGGGGCAAGACCCGCCGGGCGGCGAAGATGGTCATCCTCAACACCGACCACCCCGACATCGAGGACTTCATCTGGTGCAAGGCGGTGGAGGAGCGCAAGGCCCGGGTGCTGCGCGACGCCGGCTTCGACATGGACCTCGACGGCAAGGACAGCCACTCCACCCAGTACCAGAACGCCAACAACTCGGTGCGGGTCACCGACGATTTCATGCAGGCGGTGGTCGACGACGGCGAGTGGCACCTGCGGGCCGTCACCACCGGCAAGGTCGTCCGCACCGTCCGGGCCCGGGAGCTGTTCCGCCAGATCGCGGAGGCGGCCTGGGAGTGCGCCGACCCGGGCATGCAGTTCGACACCACCATCAACCGCTGGCACACGGCGTCGAACACCGGCCGCATCAACGGCTCCAACCCTTGTAGTGAGTACATGCATCTGGACAACTCGGCGTGCAACCTGGCCAGCCTCAACCTGCTGCGGTTCCTGCGCGACGACTCCACCTTCGACGTCGAGGGGTTCAAGGCCGCCGTCGAGGTGGTGTTCACCGCCCAGGAGATCCTGGTCGGCAACGCCGACTACCCCACCGAGAGCATCGCCGAGACGTCCCGCCGGTTCCGCCAGCTGGGACTGGGCTACGCCAACCTGGGCGCCCTGCTCATGGCCCTGGGGCTGGCCTACGACTCCGACGACGGGCGGGCGTGGGCCGCGGCAATCACCGCCCTGATGACGGGCCAGGCCTACGCCACGTCGGCCCGCACGGCGGCCCGCATGGGGCCCTTCGCCGGCTACACCCAGAACCGCGAGCCGATGAACAAGGTCCTTCGCATGCACCGCGACGAGGTGGCCACCATCGATCGGGCGCAGGCGCCGGCCGAGATCCTGGCCGCAGCCCTCCAGGCGTGGGACGACGCCGTCGGGTGGGGCGAGCAGCACGGCGTCCGCAACTCCCAGGCCACCGTGCTGGCGCCCACCGGGTGCCTGGTCGGCGACAGCCTGGTCCCCACCGAGTGGGGGCTGGTCCGCCTCGGCGCCCTGGGTGAGCCCGGGGGTGCGCCGTGGCAGCCGCTCGACGTGGCCGTGGCCACCGACGAGGGGCCCCGCCAGGCCTCGCACTTCTACGTCAACGGGGTCGAGCCGGTGGTCTCCGTTCGTACCGCCCGGGGGTACGGCCTCGACGGCACCACCCGTCACCGGGTCAAGACGGTGGAAGCCGTCACCGGCGAGTGGGTGTGGAGGACGTTGGCCGACCTTCGGGCCGGCGACCTCCTGCCCCTCGCCCTCGACCAGATGGTGGGCGAGCCCCGGCCCGTGGCGCTGCCCGGTTTGGCCGCAGGCAGCTCCTCGGCCGTGCACGCACCGGGGCACATGACCCCCGAGCTGGCCGAGCTGGCCGGGTACTTCATGGGCAACGGCTCGCTCTCCGCCAACGGCCTGCGCTTCTCCGTGACCGACGGCGATCTCGAGGTCGTCGAGCGGCTGCAGTGGCTGGCCAAGGCCCTGTTCGGCCTGGGGGCCACGGTCGCCCCGCGGCGGGACTTCACCGAGGTCACGTTGGCGTCGTCCCGGGTGGCCGGATGGTGGGAGGCGTGCGGGCTGGCCCGCCAACCGCGTCCCGACGGCGCCCGCGACCGGGCCGGCGTCCCCCACATCCCCGAGACGGTCCTCTACAGCAACGACCCCGACGTCTACGCCGCCTTCCTCCGCGGCCTGTTCGAGGCCGGCGGCATGCTCACCAGCGCCGGCCTGCCCCGGTTCTCGACGGCCACGCCCGGGTTCGCCCGCGACGTCCAGGCCCTCCTGCTGGCCCTCGGCTACCCGGCCACCCGCTCCCAGGAGCGGGTCCGGGCCGGTCTGCGCCAGACCCCCGTGTCCACCGTCGCCCCGGCCGGCCCGTCGTTCCTGGAGTCGTGGGTCGACCAGGTCGGCTTCGTGAGCGACCGCAAGAACCGGGCCGTCCTGGCCGCCACCGCCGACGACCGCCCCGACGTCGTCCCCGTGCCCCAACGCCTGGTCGACCGGCTGGCCACCGCCGGCAGCGGGATCGACACGTCAGTGGTCACCGAGCTGGCCACGGGCACGGTGCCCCGCGAGCTGGCCCTGGAGCTGCTGGAGCGCACGGGCGACGCCGAGCTGGCCCACCTGCTCTCGTTCGTCTACGACCGGGTGACCTCGGCCGAGCTCGGCGAGGAGCAGCCCACGTACGACCTGTCCGTGCCCGACAACGTCACCTACGTGGCCAACGGCTTCGTCAGTCACAACACCATCGGGCTGATGATGGACTGCGACACCACCGGCATCGAGCCCGACCTGGGGCTGTGCAAGACCAAGAAGCTGGTCGGCGGCGGCACCATGTCCATCGTCAACCAGACGGTCCCCCGGGCCCTGCGCCGGTTGGGGTACTCCGATGAGCAGATCGCCGAGATCGTCGCCTACATCGACGAGCACAAGTCCATCGTCGGCGCCCCCCACCTGAGCGCCGACCACCTGTCGGTGTTCGCCTGCTCCATGGGCGACAACACCATCCACTACCTGGGCCACGTGAAGATGATGGCCGCCGTCCAGCCGTGGATCTCGGGCGCCATCTCGAAGACTGTGAACGTTCCCGAGGAGGTGACCGTCGAGGACGTGGAGCAGCTCCACGTCGACGCGTGGAAGATGGGGTTGAAGGCGGTCGCCATCTACCGCGACAACTGCAAGGTGGCCCAGCCCCTGTCCACCACCAAGAAGACGGTGGCGACGGTGGCCGACGCGGTGGCGGTGGCGCCCGAAGCGTTGGCCCCCACCGTGGTCGTGCGGGAGCCGGTGCGGGAGAAGCTGCCCCGCACCCGTCGGTCGCGCACGTTCTCGTTCCGGGTGGCCGACTGCCACGGCTACGTCACCGTGGGCGAGTACGACGACGGGCGGCCGGGCGAGATCTTCCTGCGGGTGGCCAAGCAGGGCTCCACCCTGGCCGGGATCATGGACGCCTTCGCCATCTCCGTCAGCCACGGCCTGCAGTACGGCGTGCCGCTCAAGGCCTTCATCGACATGTACACCAACATGCGCTTCGAGCCCGCCGGCATGACCGACGACCCCGACATCCGCTTCGCCAGCTCGCTGGTCGACTACATCTTCCGCCGCCTGGCGGTGGAGTACCTGAGCTACGAGGAGCGGGTCGACCTGGGCATCCTCACCATCGACGAGCGCATGCAGCCGACTCTTCCTGGGGTGGAGGAGTACACCACGCCGACGGCCACGGGGTCCGAGGTCGTCCCCGACCCGGCGCCGGCGCCCCGCCCGGTAACGGCGGCCGCGGCGGTCCAGGCCCCGCCGCTGCCGGTGGCCTCCGACGCCCCGTACTGCTACCA
>JALYGL010000207.1 GCA_030777125.1 Actinomycetota bacterium | reverse complement strand
GGGCGGCCCAGGCGGCGTGGGCCGGGCACGAGAAGTTGGCCGCCCGCCGGGCCGACGCCGTCCAGGCGCTGGTCTCGGCCCAGGGCGTCCTCGGCCGGCCACTCGGCGACGGTGAGCCGGCTCGCCTCACCGAGGAGGTAGAGCGCCGTCGCCGGGCGGTCGACGAGTGCGCGCGCATCTCCGGGCGGCTCGAGCGACGGGCGGCGGCAGAGGCCGAGCTCGACGTGGAGCAGGCCGCGGTCGACGAGACCCGCGGCCGGCTGGAGGCGCTGCGCGACAAGGTGACCTCGCTGGGCTACCGGCCGGAGCTGCTGGTGAACGCCAGAGAGGAGTGCGACCGCACGCGAGCAGCGGCCGAGCTGGCCCTCCACCAGGCCCACGCCAAGCGGGTGCAGGCCGGACAGGCCCGGACGGCGGCCGACGCCGCCGCCCGCCGGCTGGCCGACGCCGAGGTGCAGCACTCGCAGCTGGTGGTCCTGGGCGACGAGGCCCGGCATCTGGGCCGGCTGTCCGACCTGCTGAACGCCTTCCGCAACACCCTGGTGGCCACCGTCGGCCCCCGCCTGTCGGCCCAGGCCGCGGAGCTCTTCGCCGATCTCACCGACCACGAGTACGACGTCCTGAACGTCGACCCGGACTCCTATGAGATCAAGCTGTGCGATGCCGGCACGGAGTACGGGATGAGCAGGTTCTCCGGGTCCGAGACCGACCTGGCCAACCTGGCCCTGCGGGTGGCGGTCAGCGAGCACGTGCGGTTCCAGTCCGGCGGTGCGGTCGGCCTGCTGGTCCTCGATGAGGTCTTCGGCCCGCTCGACGACGATCGCAAGGCCCGGATGCTCCTCGCCCTGGAGCGGCTACGGGCCCGCTTCCGCCAAGTGCTGGTGGTCACCCACGATGCCGCCATCAAGGAGCAGCTGCCGAACGCCATCGAGGTGGTGAAGCTCCCGGGGCGCCGGGCGACGGCGCGCGTCATTTCCGCTTGACCCGGCCTGTCGTCCGGCCGTCGGGATCCCGGTTGGGGCGGCGGCCTGCTATGAACCTCGTCGTGGCCTGGATACTCGACCTCGATGGCGTGGTGTGGCTCTCCGACGATCCCATCCCCGGCTCGGCCGAGGCGGTGTCCCGCCTGCGTGATGCCGGTCAGCGGATCCTGTTCCTCACCAACAACTCCGGACCGAAGGTCGGCTACCTGGCCGACAAGCTGTCCGGGATGGGGGTGCCGGCGGAACCCGACCAGATCGTCACGTCCGCCCAGGCCGCGGCCAGCCTGGTGGAGCCGGGGAGCACGGTCCTGGTGTGCGCCGGCGAGGGGGTGGAGGAGGCGCTGCAGGCGAGGGGCGCGAAGACGGTGGAGGAGGGGGACGCCGACGCGGTGGTCGTGGGGTTCCACCGCCACTTCGACTACGACCGCCTCAACGCCGCGTTCGCCGCCGTCCATCACGGCGCCCGCCTGATCGGCACCAACGACGACCCGACCTATCCGACGCCCGACGGCCCCGTCCCCGGCGGTGGATCGCTCCTTGCCGCCGTCGCCACCGCCGCGGGCGTGACACCGGTCGTGGCCGGCAAGCCCAACGAGGCCATGGCCACGGTGCTGCGTGAACGCCTGGGCGACGAGGTGTCCGACACGCTCCTGGTCGGCGACCGTCCGTCGACCGACGGGCTCATGGCCCGCCGCCTCGGCCTGCCGTTCGCCCTGGTCATGAGCGGCGTCACCACCGAGGAGCCCACGGGCGACGACGCCGCCGACAAGGTGGCGCCCGACCTGGCCACGCTGGTCGAAAAGGAGCTCTCGGGCTAGGAGTTGGCGTAGACCCAGGGGTCGACGGTGAGGTACCTGCGTCGCTCCGCGCACGGGTCGTCGACCGCGGTGATGTTGAGCACGGCCTTGCCCGCCTCCTGCTCGCCGGTGACCTCCACCCGGTAGTCGCCCAGCTGGTCACCGCAGCTCTCGGTGAACACCTCGAGGCGCCCGGCCCGCAGGGCGTACCTGCCGCTGGTGGCGCCCGGACCGCCGGGGATGATCAGGGTCAGGTCGCCGTCGCCGCGGAGCTGCAGCAGGCCCTGGTGGATCGACCGGTAGATGCCGACGACCTCGGACCCGTCGGCCGGCACGCCCGGGCGGGGCGGGCGCACGTTCAGCCGCTCGGCGCGGTCGCCGCACGCCGGCAGGACGACGAGCAGCAGCAAGAGGAAGGCGCACGAACGGCGGGGCATACCCTTCGATTCTCTCAGAAGCCTTACCCCACAAGGGAAATGCTTGATATTGGGTGGCGCTTCGGTTCTGATGTTCCGGTTACCTGTCCACCTGGGCAGCACGACAAGGAGGTGGGAGTTGAACAAGTCCGACGTGATCGACCGGGTTGCCGGTGTCGCGGAGGTTGGCAAGCAACAGGCCGAGCGCGTTCTCGACGCGTTCTTCGACACCGTGAAAGGTGCGGTGGGTAGCGGCGACCGCGTCGGCTGGCCGGGCTTCGGGTCGTTCTCGGCCACCCAGCGCACGGCTCGCACCGGGCGCAACCCGCAGACGGGGGAACCGGTGAAGATCCCCGCCTCGCGGGCGGTCAAGTTCTCGGCCGGGTCGGCCCTCAAGGACTTCATGAAGAGCAGCGGCTCGGCCAAGAAGTCGGGGGCGTCGAAGAAGTCTGCGGCACCGGCGAAGA
>JALYGL010000206.1 GCA_030777125.1 Actinomycetota bacterium | reverse complement strand
GGCCCGTCGGCCCGCCGGCGCCGCCGCCGAGGTCACCGTCGCCCCACCACGCCCTCGGGGCGCAGGACGGCGACGAGCACGAGGGCAGCCCCGCTCACCAGCAGCTGGTAGCGGCCCAGCCCGGCGGCCCGCTCGAGGACGGTGAAGGCCAGGCCGCCCTCCACCAGCAGGCCGCCGATCAGGGCCCCGGCGATGCTGGCGATCCCGCCCACGTAGGCCACGGCCAGGTACGACAGCGACACGAACACGCCGAAGGAGCCGAACGACAGTTGCCCCTGTCCGTAGCCGACGAGGGCGCCGCCCAGCCCGGCCACGAACGCCGACAGGGCGAAGGCGGCCAGCTTGGTCGCCACCACGTCGACGCCCACCGCGGCCGCGGCCTGTTCGTTGGCCCGCACGGCGAGGAACCGTCGACCGCCCGCGCCCCGCCGGAGGGCGGCCACGCCCAACCCCGCACCGGCCAGGACGGCCAGCACGAGGAACCCGAAGGGACGGGCGCCGGCCAGGCCGAGGTCGAGCCCGAGGATGGACGCCTCGGGGACCGGGGTCCCGCCGAACCCCCCGGTGACGGCCGGGCTCTTGAAGACGAGCTCCTCGACGGCCACGGCCCCGGCCAGGGTGACCACGGCCAGGCTCAGGCCCCGCAGCCGCAGGGCGGGAACGCCCAGGGCCACGCCCACCACCGCTGCGGCCGCCGCGGCCAGGAGGGGCGCCACCGGGAACGGGAGGCCGAGCCCGCCGGCCAGCTTGCTGAGGGAGAACCCGGCCACGCCGGCGAAGGCCATCTGGGCCAGGGAGATCTGGCCGACGTACCCGGTGAGCACCACCAGGGACAGGCACACGACGGCGCCGATCATGCTGTTGACCAGTCCCAGGCGCTCGGCGGGGCCGAGGGCCACCAGGCCCACGCTCGCCGCGGCCACGCCGGCAACGGCCCATGCCACGGGCCGCGGCGGGCAGAGCGCCAGGGGCAGCCGGGCCTGGCGGCCGGCGCCCCGGCCCAGCCCCTTCCCCCCACCGACGGCGAGAGCGACGAGCACCACGACGAGCGGCAGGGCCTCGCGCGCCCCGGTGCGCGGGATCCACGAGAACCGCTCCTGGAGGCGGAGCAGCTCCGACTGCACCATGCCCAGCGCCAGGGCCGCGGCCACGGTGACGCCGAACGACGACAGCCGGCCGACGAGGGCGGCGGCCAGAGCTGGGACGACCAGCAAGGTGTAGCTCACCGGGTTCAGGGCGGCGATGGGGCTGACGAGGATGCCGGCCAGGCCGGCGAGCACGCTGGCGATCACCCAGTTGGCCGCGGCGAGGGTGTCGGGCGACCACCCCAGAAGGGAGGCGGAGGTCTGGTCCTCGGCCGCGGCCCGGCTGGCCACGCCGAAGCGGGTGAAGCGGTAGACGGCCCACAGCACGGCAGCTGCGGCCACCACCAGAGCGGCCAGGTAGAGCCGGTCGCGGGGTACGGCGAGGCCGAGCAGGCTCAGCGGCCGAGCGGGCAGGATGGCCGGCACCGGGCGGGCGTCGGCCCCGAAGCGGAGGACGACGGTGGCTTGGAGGACGGCCAGCAGCCCGACGGAGGCCACCACCCGGGCCAGCGCCGGCGCCGTCCGCAGCGGGCGGAAGACGATGACGTACACCGCCAGCCCGAGCACGGCGGCGAAGGCGACGCTCAGGCCCAGGGCGGCGGGGAACGGGACCCGTCCGCCGGTCCGGAGCTCCGCGAAGACGTACGTGGCCCACATGGCCATGGCCCCGTGGGCGAAGTTGACCACCCCGGACGAGCGGTGGACGAGGACCAGCCCGAGCCCCAGGGCGCCGTACACCGCACCGGTCCCCAGCCCGAGGAGCAGGAAGCCGAGATATCCGTCGATCGCGGGGAAGGCTAGCCAGCGATGGGAGTGCGACAATCGTTTGTGGCCCGGGCCCGACCGACCGTGCGGATCCTTCTCGTGTCCATGGCGGTGCTGGTGGCCGCCTGCTCCGGAGGCGGTGACGAGCCGGCGTCGCCCCGGGGGGCCAACCCGGCCACCGGCCCGCCCATCACCGTCGGCCTGATCAATCAGGAGGATGCGCCCGTCGGCTCGTTCCCCGAGGTCCGCCGCAGCGCGGAGGCGGCCGCCCGCTACGTCAACGAGGAGCTGGGCGGGGTCGACGGGCGCCCCCTGAAGCTGGAGACGTGCACGACCAGGGGCACACCGGAGTCCTCCCAGGCCTGCGCCAACCAGCTCGTCGGCAAGCAGCCGGTGGCCGTCCTCGGCGGCGTCGACCTGGGCGCGGCGGCCTCGCTCCCCGTGCTGCAGCGGGCCGGCATCCCCTACGTGGGCGGGTCGCCCACCCTGGCCGAGGAGCTGAGCTCACCGATCTCGTTCATGTTGGCCGGCGGCACGGTGGCCGACCTGCTGGGCCAGGCCGACTACGCCCTCAACACCCTGAAGGCCAAGCGGATCGCCGCCATCTACGTCGACCTGCCCGGGCTGCTGACCACCGTGGTCCAGGCGTCCGACGTGGTGCTGCGGATGAAGGGCGCCACCAACGTCAAGACGGTGGCCGAGCGGGCCGACGCGGCTGACTTCACCGCCGCGGTGACGTCGGCGAACAACAGCAACCCGGACGTGATCTTCGTCGTCTTCCCGGCCCAGAGCTGCGCCCGCATCATGCAGGCCGGCCAGGCCCTGGGCGTGAAGGCCAAGATGTTCTATCCGAGCGCCTGCGCGGCCCAGAGCGTGGTCGACGCCGCCGGCGGCGGTGCGGAGGGCGCCTACTTCGGGTCCGCCTTCCTGCCGTTCGGCGACCCGTCCAAGGACGTGGCCATCTGGCGCGACCGGGCCGAGGGCACGAGCGTCCTGTCCCAGGCCGGGTTCAGCACGGTTATGAACCTCTACCAGCTTCTCCGGGAGGCGGACGACGTCAGCCCCGCGGCGCTCACCGAGCGGCTGCAGGACGCCAAGGACCACGCCAACTTCATGAGCCACGACTACACCTGCGACCGCAAGCAACTGCCCCTGCTGAGCTCGGTGTGCAACCCCTTCGTGCGCATCCTCCAGTACCGCAACGGCCGGTTCGACGACGTGGTCGGCCAGTGGGTGACCGGCGCCGAGCTGGTCAGGTCGTTCTCCTAGGGCTTCGGCCGTGAAGCGACGCCGGGAGGTCCGCATCAGCCGGTTCCTCGCCCTGGTGCTGCGCCACGATCCCGGCCGCGTCGGGGTGACGCTGGACCGGCACGGCTGGGTCGACGTGGACGAGCTGGTGGCCGCGTGCGCCCGGTCCGGCGTGGCCTTCACCGCGGCCGAGCTGCACGAGGTGGTGGCCGCGAGCCCCAAGCGGCGGTTCGCCCTCGATCCCGACGGGCGGCGGGTCCGGGCCAACCAGGGCCACAGCGTGCCCGTCGACCTGGGCCTCACGCCCGTGACCCCGCCACCGGTGCTCTACCACGGCACCTCGGTGGGAGCGCTGGGACGCATCCGGCGCCAGGGCCTGATTCCTATGGGCCGGACCCACGTCCACCTGTCGGCCGACGAGGCCACCGCCACCGCCGTCGGGCGCCGGCACGGGCCGGTGGCCGTCCTCACCGTCGACAGCGCCGGGATGCACGCCGGCGGCCACGATTTCTTCGTCTCGGCCAACGGCGTGTGGCTGACGGGCCCCGTCCCGCCGCGCTATCTCTCGGCCACGAGCAGGCGGAGCGGGACGCCGATCGAGTGACCGACCCACCTTCGGGCGACGGCCACCGCCTGCTCCACCCGTTCGGGCTCGACGTCGGGCAGGTAGAGCGACGTCACGTACCGGGCGGCGGTGCCGGCATCGGCCACGTGGCACTCGAATCGGCGGTGCTGGTCGAGCACCGGTGACAGGCCGGCGGCGGCCAGGGCGGCACCGGGATCGGTCAGAGCCCGGTCGTTCGGGTACCGGAGCGGGGAACGGAGGGCGAGGATGAGCCGCCCGTACCGGATCAGGTCGGCGGCGCTCAACCCCTTGGTCCCCGGCAGGAGGGCGACCAGGCGCCCGCCGGGGCGGAGCACCCGCGCCACCTCGGCCAGGGCGCCGTCGAGGGGCTGGATGAGCATGAGGGCCATCGAGCTCGCCACCGCATCGAACGAACCGGACCGGAACGGGAGGCTGGACCCGTCGCCCAACACGACCGGCGCCACTCCCCGCTCCCGAGCCCGTTCGAGCTCGGCCGGGGAGACGTCGATCCCGACCCACGGGCCCGCGTGCAGGGGCGCCAGCGGGGCGCTGCCGCAGGCCAGGTCGAGCACCGCGGCCGCCGGCGGGATCTGGCCGGCCACCCACCGGTAGGGGTCGACGGCGCCATCGGTGGTGTGGGCCAGGATCTCCTCGGTGATGCCCGGGCGGTCGGAGTGGAAGTCGGCCAGATAGTCCCGCCACCCGGCCGCGCCCATGGCCCAGGGTAGGTCGGGCCCTAC
>JALYGL010000205.1 GCA_030777125.1 Actinomycetota bacterium | reverse complement strand
CAGCGGCGTGCGCGCCGTGGTCGTCCGCGGCCTGCACCGGGCCGTGCTGGGCGCCGGTGTCGCCGGTGTGGGCGACGCCCTCTGGGTGGAGGCCACCCCGGTCGCCCCCACGTCGCCGACGGAGCGGCAGCTGGAGCTGGCCCGCGAGTACCGGGCCGTGGTGGAGAACATTTTGGAGTCCCACGGGGCCGGCCAGCTGGCAGAGGCCCTTCGCGGCATCACCGACCCCGGAGCCATGGCCGACACCGCCGGCTACTCCCCCGACCTGTCCTTCGAGCAGAAGGTCCAGGTGTTGGAGACCGTCGACGTGGCCGCTCGCCTCGAGCTGGTCCTGGGCTGGTCCAGGGACATCCTGGCCGACCTGACCCTGAAGGACCGCATCCGCGAGGACGTGGCCGAGGGGATGGAGAAGACCCAGCGCGAGTTCCTGCTGCGCCAGCAGATGGCGGCCATCCGGAAGGAGCTGGGTGACTCGGGCGACGGCGAGAGCCTCATCGACGAGTACCGGGCCAAGATCGCCGAGAAGGACCTGCCCGAGGGCGTGGTCAAGGCCGTCGAGCGCGAACTGGACCGGCTGGAGCGGATGAACGAGCAGAGTCCCGAGCACGGGTGGATTCGCACCTGGCTCGACACCGTCCTCGAGGTGCCGTGGGGACAGAGCTCCGAGGACCGTCTGGACGTGGGCGAGGCCCGCGTCGTCCTCGACGCCGACCACACCGGCCTGGAGGACGTCAAGGAGCGCATCGTCGAGTACCTGGCCGTCCGCAAGCTTCGGGCCGACCGCGGCCTGGCCGCCACCGGCGGGCGGGGGTCCGGGGCCATCATCGCCCTGGTCGGTCCTCCCGGCGTGGGCAAGACCTCCCTGGGCGAGTCCGTGGCCCGCGCCCTGGGGCGGTCGTTCGTGCGCGTGTCGCTGGGCGGCGTGCGCGACGAGGCCGAGATCCGCGGCCACCGGCGCACGTACGTCGGCGCCCAGCCCGGCCGCATCGTCCGAGCGCTGTGCGACGCCGGCACCATGAACCCGGTCTTCATGCTCGACGAGGTCGACAAGCTGGGCAGCGACTGGCGGGGCGACCCCTCGTCGGCGCTGCTCGAGGTCCTCGACCCCGCCCAGAACCACACCTTCCGCGACCACTACCTGGAGGTCGATCTCGACCTGTCCGACGTGCTGTTCGTGGCCACCGCCAACGTGCTGGAGACCATCCCCGGGCCGCTGCTCGACCGCATGGAGGTCATCTCCCTCGACGGCTACATCGAGGACGAGAAGGTGGCGATCGCCCGCGATCACCTGCTGGCCCGCCAGCTGGAGCGCAACGGGCTCGGGCCCGACGAGGTGACGGTCACCGGCGCCGCGCTGAGGCGGATCGTCTCCGACCACACCCGGGAGGCCGGTGTCCGCAACCTGGAGCGGGAGCTCGGCAAGGTGCTGCGCAAGGTGGCCACCAAGCTGGCCGCTGGCACCGTGGAGGCGCCCGTCGCCATCGACGCCGACGACGTCCCGACCTACCTGGGCCGGCGCCGGTTCTTCTTCGAGGCCGCCGACCGCACCGCGGTGCCGGGCGTGGCCACCGGGCTGGCCGTCACCGGCATGGGCGGCGACGTCCTGTTCATCGAGGCCAGCTCGCTCCCCGCGCCGTCGCTCGACGGGGCTAACCGCGGCGAGCCGGGGCTGACCCTGACCGGCCAGCTGGGCGACGTCATGAAGGAGTCGGCCGAGATCGCCCTGTCGTACGTGCGCTCCCACGCCGTCGACCTGGGCGTGACCGTCGAGGGGCGGTGCCACGTGCACGTGCCCGCCGGCGCCGTGCCCAAGGACGGGCCGTCGGCCGGTGTGACCATGGTGACCGCTCTGGTCAGCCTGCTCACCGGCCGCCCGGTGCGGTCGACGGTCGGCATGACCGGCGAGGTCACCCTCCAGGGCCGGGTCCTGCCCATCGGCGGGGTCAAGCAGAAGGTGCTGGCCGCCCACCGGGCCGGCCTGCGGGAGGTCGTCCTCCCGCTGCGCAACGAGGCCGACATCGACGACGTGCCCGAGGGGGTCCGCCAGGAGATGACGTTCCACCTGGTCGACGACATCGGCAAGGTCCTGGAGATCGCCCTCGAGCCCGCGTCTGCCGACGGGGTCGCGGCCTAGCCGACCCTGGGACCGGCCGGCTTCTCCGCCCAAGTGCCCCCGTCACGGGGGCACTTGGGCGGAAAAGGTCGATCGTCAAAGGAAACGGATCTCGTCGGCGCCCTCGTCGACCACCGACGCGCAGCTCGGACAGTACCAGCGGGCCTCCATGGGCGTCCCGCAGGGCTGGTGGCGCAGGGGCTCGGCGTCGTCGCCGGTCCGGCCCGCCCCCCACTGGGCCAGCAGCCGGAGGGCCCCGGCCAGCTCCTGGCCGGCGGCGGTGAGCTGGTAGACGAACCGCGGCGGCCGCTTGGAGTACGGCGACGCCACCACCACCCCGTTCTGCTCCAGATGGCGGAGCCGGGTGGTGAGCACGTTCGGGGCGATGCCCGTGTCGTCCAGCAGGTCGTTGAACCGCCGAGGGCCGTCGAGCAGGGCGTGGACCAGCAGCAGCGCCCAGCGGTCGCCGACGCGAGCCACGGCTTCGGCCAGTGGCGAGGGTCTCATGCGCCCATCCTGCCCGTTCCCCCTGTCGAACGCTCGCCTCCGTAGTAACTTGCAATCGACAAGTAACTACCGAGAACGGAGCCGGGCATGGGAGTGCTGCAGGAACTGGAGGAGGCCACCGCCCTGGTGGCCCAGGCGGCGGGGCCGGCGGTGGTCGGGATCGGGCAGGGCTGGGGCCTGGGCTCGGGCGTGGTCGTGGCGGACGGGGTGGTCCTGACCAACGCCCACAACGTACGGGGGGTCGAGGTCCCGCTCACGTTCGGCGACGGGCACACCGTCACCGCCCACGTGTCCGGGGTGGACGTCGACGGCGACCTAGCCGTGCTCACCGCCGACACGGCCGGCACTCCCCCGCTGGAGTGGGCCGACGGCCCCGCCGGCGTGGGGGCCATCGTGTTCGCCCTGGCCAATCCCGGAGGACGGGGCCTGCGCGTCACCTTCGGCCAGGTGTCGTCGGTCGACCAGGCGTTCCGGGGGCCGCGGGGCCGGAAGGTGACCGGGAGCCTCGAGCACACCGCGCCCATGGCCCGCGGATCGTCCGGTGGGCCCGTCGTCGACGCCGACGGCCGCCTCCTGGGGCTCAACACCAACCGCCTGGGCGACGGCTTCTACCAGGCCCTTCCGGCCGACACCGACCTGCGGGCCCGCGTCGACGCCCTCACCCGCGGTGAGTCCCCCACCCGCCGCCACCTGGGCGTGGGCCTGGTCCCGGGGCGGGCAGCCCGCCACCTGCGCCGCTCCGTGGGCCTCCCAGACCGTGACGGCGCGCTCGTGCGCGAGATCGAGGAGGACAGTCCCGCGGCCCGGGCCGGGCTGCGCCGGGGCGACCTGATCGTGGAGGCCGCCGGCCGGCCCGTCGCCACCGTCGACGACCTCCACTCGGCCCTCGACGGCCTGGGAGCGGCGGAGTCGTTGTCGCTGGGTGTCGTCCGGGGCGCCGACGACCTGTCGGTCACGGTCAGCTTCACCGGCGGCGCCCGGGAGGAGGGTTCGGCCTGAGGGGTGGGAGCGAAGCGATCACACCGGGGCCCGAGCGGCCCTCTGAGCGGGGCGCGCCAGCCATGACGGCCACGACCGACGACGCGGCCCTGGACGCCTACTCCCGGGTGGTCACCTCGGTGGCCGACCGGTTGCTCCCTTCGGTCGCCAGCCTCCGGGTCATGGTTCCCGTGCCCGGCGGCCGGCGGCCCCAGGGGTCGGGTTCCGGCGTCGTGGTCACCCCGGACGGCTTCCTGCTGACGTCGGCGCACGTGGTCGAGCGGGCCCGAGACGGCGTGGCCGTGTTCGCCGACGGCCGGGAGCTCGACTTCGAGGTCGTCGGCACCGACCCTCTGTCCGACCTGGCCGTCATCCGGGTTGCGGGCAACGGGCTGGCATCGGCCACCCTGGGCGACGCCGACGGCCTGCGGGTGGGCCAGCTGGTGGTGGCCATCGGCAACCCCCTCGGCTTCGCCGGGTCGGTCAGCGCCGGGGTGGTGAGCGCCCTGGGCCGGTCGTTCCCGGTCGGCGCCGGCCGTACCGCCCGGCTGGTGGAGAACGTCATCCAGACCGACGCCGCCCTCCACCCGGGCAACTCCGGCGGGGCCCTGGTCGCCGGCAACGGGCAGGTGGTCGGGGTGAACACGGCGGTGGTCGGTCCGGGGGTCGGTCAGGGCCTGGGCCTGGCCATCCCTGTCAACGCCACCACCCGGGCCATCGTGTCGTGCCTCATGCGCGACGGGCGCGTGCGGCGGGCCTATCTCGGCATCGCCGGCGGCTCCCGGCCCCTGCCGCCCCGGGCGGCGCGCGCCACCGGGCGGGAGAAGGGCCTCGAGGTGCTCACCGTGGTCGGCAGCAGCCCGGCGGCCGACGCCGGCCTCCGACCGGAGGACCTGATCCTCCACGTCGACGGCACCGCCGTGGCCGACGTGGGCGACCTTCAGCGTCTGATGACGGAGGACAGCATCGGCCGCACGGTGACGATCGGGGTGTTCCGCCACGGGACGGTCGAAACGGTGCGCGTGGTCCCCGCCGAGCTGGACTGAGCGCCCTAGGCGCCCGCCTTCGCCGCCTCCGCGGTCGCCTCCCGGCAGATGGGACGGGCCTGGAGAGCGGGATCCTCCGACACCCGGCACACCTCGCTGACGAACCGGGCGTCCCTGCCGGTGAGGTTCACCCGGCCGGACCGGGCCGCCGCCGTCCACTCGGCCAGGCTGCCGCAGGCCTCCACCGACGGCCGGAACACCTCCGGCGTCGACCCTCCGGAGGTCTCCAGGTTGTGTCCCTGGACGAACGAGTCGCGGCATGCGGACGACGCCGTCACCGGTGTCTCGCCGGTGCGCAGCAGAGGGTCGTCGTCGACGCCTCCGCCGCCGCCCCCGCCGCAGGCGACGGCCAGTCCCAGCACGGCCGCCACCGGCCACGCGCGCGTCCTCACCGCGACGATCGTACGGTCAGGCGAGGGTCAGCCCGGTGACCCGGCCCAACCCGGTCGCCGCCTGCTCCCAGCGCCGGCCGGAATCGGTCGACACGAACACCGAGCCGTCTCCCGTGCCGAGAGCCGCCAACTCGCCGTCGGCCACCAGGCAGGCGGTGTCCACGTTGCCGGAGAACCACTCCGGCAAGCCGGCCCGGCACCGCTCGAACCCACCGTCGACCAGGCGGTAGACCGCCGCCTCCTGGCCGCCCGGACCGCGCGACACTGACACCAGCACCACGTCGCCGGCCACCGCCACCGCCCTCGAGTAGGTGGCGTGGAGGCCGTCGGTGAGGAAGCTCCACTCCCGGCCGCCGTCGCCGCTGCGGGCCAGACCGTAGGCCGTGGCGGCCAGGACGGCGCCGTCGGGGGCCACCACCTGGTGGACGTCGCTGTCGACGTCGATGGTGGGGTGCCAGGTACGCCCACGGTCGGTCGACCGCAGGATGCCCCCGACGTGCACGTTCGCGTACAGCGATCCGTCGGCGCCCGCAGCCAGGGACCGCACATCGGGCGGACCGCCCCAGGGGGTGTACCACCGGTCCCGGCCGTCGGCGTCCTCGAAGGACACCACCTGCTCGACCACCCCGTCGACGAACCGCAGGAGGTGGGCCTCCTCGGTGCCGACGAACACCCCGTCGGCGGTGGCCAGCACGCACGTGGCCGCGGGCCCGTCCAGCTCGGCCACCCGCTCCGACCCCCGCCACAGGACCCGGCCACCGGTGAGCGTCCACTCGCCGGCGAGGGCGGTCACCGGTTCCCCGGCCAGCCCCGGGTCGCCACCGAGGCGGTGGACGCCGGTCGCGGTCCCGACCAGGACCGAGCTCCCATCACCGCGGACGTCGAGGGTCACACCTGCCAGAACGCCGGAGCCACGTCGGCATTCCCCCGTTGCCGGTACCGTCGCCTGAGTATGGGCATCGACTGGCGCCCCCGGCGCGCCGTGGGATGGCTGGCCCGGACCGCCCTCCCCGGCCTACGCCGGGTCCACGCCCAGGTGGCCGCCTACGCCAAGGCCTGGGACGAAGCCAACGAGCTCACCCTGGGCAGCAGCGGGCCCCTGTGGGTCGTCCTGGGCGACTCGACCGCCCAGGGGATCGGCGCCCCTCGGTACGAGCAGGGCTACGTCGGCCAGCTCCGCCAGCTGCTGGAGGAGAAGTCGGGGACGACGTGGCGGGTGCTGAACCTGTCCAAGTCGGGGGCCAGGGTGGCCGACGTGGTCGCCGTCCAGCTGCCCCGGCTGGAGGCGCTGGGCGTCGAGCCGGAGCTGGTGACGTGCGCCATCGGGGCCAACGACCTGGTGGCTCGGACCCCTCCGGACCGGTTCGACACAGACCTACGCGCCGTCCTGGCCCGCCTGCCCCGTGGGTCGGTCATCGCCACCGTTCCCCAGGGCCTGTGGCCGGCCCGAGCGGCCGAGATCAACGACGTCATCCGGGCGGAGGCGCCGGCCGCCGGGCTGGCTGTGGCCGACGTGTGGGCCCACACCGGACCGCCGTGGCGCGGCAAACTGGCCGCCGACGGCTTTCATCCCGGAGCCCTGGGCTACGCGGACTGGGCCAGGGCCTTCGCCGAGGCCCTGGCCCACCGCTACCGCTGAAGCGAGTCCTACTCGGCGCCGCCGCCGGGGTTGCCGCCCAGGTTCCCGCCCTGCACCTCGGAGGGCGCAGAGGTGCCCTCGTCGTCCCCGCCGGGGGAGGCGGAGATGGGGCTGTGGTGTCCCGTGTCGGTGTGGTCCTTGGCGAAGCCGCCCGACGTCTTGCCACCGGCCAGCTCGGGATCGGCCTGGTCCGGGTCGTCGCTCATCATCTGACCGCTGTCAGGATCGACCTTCGGCATCGGTGTTCTCCCTCTTGTAGATGTGTGGAACACCCTCCCCGCTGTCGTCTCGGACGAAACGCGTCTAGATCGAGGCGATGGAGCGGAGCGGCATGCGCGGGCCGAAGCGCGGCGCCACCACGCCGGCGCACTCGATCAGTCGGACGACCCTCGCCCGGTGGCCTCGGTAGGGCTCGAGCAGCTCCAACATGCGGCTGTCGTCGGCCCGGGCCTCGCCGGCCAGGGCCCACGCCACCTGGTGGGGGAGGTGGTAGTCGCCCACGCTGACCGCATCGGTGTCGCCCAGCGCCACCCGGGCGACCTCGGCCGCGGTCCACGGCCCGACGCCCGGCAGCGCCGTCAGCCGGCGGGCGGCGGCGGCGGGAGCCATGGCGACGGTCTCCTCCAACCGGTGGGCGTACGAGCAGGCCGCTCGCACGGCGTCGGCCCGCTTGCGCTCCACCCCGAAGCGGTGGAACACGTGGTACGGCATCCGGGCCAGCGTGGCCGGACCAGGCGGCAGGGTGAGCCACGCCTCCGGCGGCCCCGGCGCCGGCTCCCCCAGGGCCCGGACCAGCCGGGCGTAGGATCGCCTGGCCTCGAGGCCGACCACCTTCTGCTCGAGGATGCTGGGTACGAGGGCCTCCACGACCGCGGCGGACCGTGGAATCCGCACACCCGGGAGGCTCCGGTGCAGGTCCCGGACCACGGGGTCGCGGGGGACGAACCCGCCGCCGTCGTCGCCCGCGCCCACCAGGGCCGGGAAGGCGTCGACGGCCCAGGACGAGCCGGCGCCCCAGGCCCTCATGGTGAGGCCGCCGGCGCCGGCCGTGATCCGGGTCGTCACCGGTCCGGCCGGCGTGCGGGTGGCCCGCCAGACGCCGTCGGGGCCGATCCGCATGCACGGGTCGGCCCGGCCCCGCCGCAGGAGCCCGAGCGTGAGCCCGAGGTCGATCGGGATGGCCGGCCGGATCGTGCGCTCTGCGTCCGGCGGCGGGCTCACAGCTGGAGGGACTTCACCTCGAGATAGGCCTCGAGGCCGTGACGGCCCATCTCCCGGCCCAGCCCCGACTGCTTGTAGCCGCCGAACGGGGCAACGGGGTTGTAGCCGCCGCCGTTGACGTCGACCTGGCCCGCCTGCAACCGCCGGGCGACCCGCACGGCCCGGGCCTTGTCGCCCGAGTACACACCGGCGTGCAACCCGTACACGCTGTCGTTGGCGATGCGCACGGCATCGTCCTCGTCGTCGTAGGGGATGATGGCCAGGACCGGGCCGAAGATCTCCTCCCGGGCGATGGTCATGTCGTTGTCGACTCCGGCGAAGATGGTAGGCCGGACGTACCACCCTCGGTCGAGCCCCGGAGGCGGCTCCGTGCCCCCGGTGACCAGGATGGCGCCCTCGGCCACGCCGCTGCGGATGTAGTCGCGCACCCGCTCCCGCTGGGCTTGCGTGGCCAGCGGCCCGAGGCTGGTGGACGCGTCGAGCGGGTCGCCGACGGTGTAGCGCTCGGCGACAGAACGGGCCAGCTCCACGGCCTGGTCGTGGAGGTGGCGGGGCACCAGCATCCGGCTCCAGGAGATGCAGGCCTGGCCGTTGTTGAGGAAGCACTGGCGGACCCCCGACTGGACCGCCTCGGGCAGGTCGGCGTCGTCGAGAACGACGTTCGGCGACTTGCCGCCCAGCTCCAGGGCAACGCGCTTGATGGTGCGGGCGGCCAGCGCGGCGACGTGGCGGCCGGTGGCTGTGGAGCCCGTGAACGACACCATGTCGACACCCGGCGACGTGACCAGGGCCTCGCCCACCACCGGCCCGTAGCCGCTGACCAGGTTGAACACTCCCGGCGGCAACCCCACGTCGTGGATCACCTCGGCCAGCAGGAAGGCGGTGAGGGGCGCGACCTCACTGGGCTTCAAAACGACCGCGCACCCGGCGGCCAGAGCGGGGGCCACCTTGGCCACCGTCTGGTGGAGGGGGAAGTTCCACGGGGTCAGGGCGCCGACCACGCCGACCGGCTCGCGCACGACGACCGAGTTGCCGGCCTGCTCCTCGAAGGGAAACCGGCGAACCGTCTCGGCGTAGGAACCCATCACGATGGCGGGCACGCCACCTTGGATCAGGGTGGCCATCTGCAGTGGCATGCCGACCTCGGAGGCGACCAGCATCCCCACGTCGGCCATGCGGGCGGTGAGCGCCTCGGACAGACGCTCGAGCCACTTGGCCCGCTCCTCGACGGGAGTGGCCGACCACCCCTCGAGGGCGTCACGGGCCGCGGCCACGGCCCGGTCGACGTCGCCAGGGGCGCCCGCCGGCACCCGGCCCAGGACCTCCTCCGTGGCCGAGTTCAGGACGTCGATGAACCCGTCGCCCACCGACGGCAGCCATGCCCCGCCGATGTAGATGCGGTCGTGGACGTGCACGCCGCCGATGGTAGTGACCCGGCGACCGCCGGCGACCGCTCGTAGGATGTGGTCATATGCGCCGCCCCGCGATACTCATGGTGCTGGGTCTGGTGTTCCTGGCCGGTGCCGGCTTCGTGTTCGCGTCCGACGACGACGGCGGTGGCGAGGCGGCGGCGGCGGAGGCCTGCCTCTTCCCACCCTGCCGGGCAGCGGAGAACCCGGTGCCGGTGCGGGGCTACGAGAACTCGTCGATCACCGTCGACCCCCGTGACCCGAACCACATGATCGTCATGGCCAACGACCTCATCGGCGCCCGCTGCACGTGGCACGTCACGTTCGACGGCGGGCGGGACTGGGACGACCACGCCTTCGACATCCCGCCCGGGTACACGCCGTGCGGACTGGAGTCGGCCGGCCACCTGTCGGCCGGCAACATCACCTTCGGGCCCTCGGGCACCGTCTACGCGGTCCTCTCGTCGGCCGGGGGCCTCAGCGGCGACGTGACCAGCGAGAAGGAGAGCATCTTGCTCTACCGGTCCACCGACGGAGGTCGCACGTTCGGGGCGGCGACAGTAGCGGCCAAACCACCCTCCCCGGAGGTCGCATGGGTGCGTCCTCACGTGGTTGTCGTGCCCGGCACCGGGGGACGGGACCAGCTGCTGCTGTCGATGTGGGAGTGCACGCCCGACCCGAACACCGCCCAGCGGTTCTGCGACGGCGGCCGGTTCTCCCGTTCCGACGACGGCGGCGACACCTTCACCGCGCCGGCGTTGGTCACGCCGCCACCCGGTGGCAACAGCCCTTCCCAGGCGGCCAAGGGGAAGGACGGCGCCATCTACATGCTCTTCCTCCGCCGCCTGGTGGCGGGGGGCACCACGGAGCTGCACGTGGCCAAGTCGGTCGACGGTGGGGCCACCTTCGTCACCCAGCTGATCGACGTCCAGCCCGCCATCGGCATCGAGCGCGACTCGGCCAAGCTCGTCGCCGACCCCAACAGCGGTGCCCTCTACGCCGTGTTCACCGACAGCCGCACCGGCCGGCCCCAGCTGTTCTTCCGTCGATCGGTCGACAACGGGGCCACGTGGGAGCAGGCCGTCATCCTCGGCCCCAACCAGAACTCCCCCAGCTCCAACCCTCAGATCTCGCTGGCGCCCAACGGCCGCATCGACGTGGTCTTCTACTCGGCCCGGGCGGAGAAGTCCGAGGACGTCTACTGGACGTACTCCTCCGACGGCGGCGGCCGGTTCATCCACCGCCAGCTCAACGACCAGCCCATCAACCGGGAGCTCGGCTACCGCGACGAGGTCGGCGGCTTCTACCCGCCCGGCGTGGCGTCGATGGTGGACGGCGCCGTGTTCTCGTGGAGCGACACCACGTTCGGGACCGAGTTCGACGAGAACACCCAGGACATCAACGTCCGCCGCACGGAGCTCCAGGACCCGTAGGCACCGCCGCGGTCACGTCTGGTGACGGGGACACGACCACGTGGTGCGCCCGCCGACGGTGCGCCGGACGAGCGAGGTGCCATCCTTGGGGCACACGCCGCCCGGGCGGCGCTCGGCCATGAGCTCCCCGCTGTGGGAGCCGCCCCCGGCGATGAGGTCGGACAGCGTGGCCCGCAGGTGGCGGTGGAGCCGGCGCAGCTCGGCGGGCGAGAGCGAGCCGGCGGGACGGGCAGGGTCGAGCGCAGCCCGCCACAGGGCCTCGTCGGCGGCCAGGTTCCCGACGCCGGCGAGGCGGGACTGGTCGAGGAGCCGGGCCTTGAGCGGCGCCCGGCTGCCGGCCAGGGCCCTGGCGAGGGCGGCGGGGGCGACGGTGAGCGCGTCCGGACCCAGCCGGGCCTCCGTCGGGTCCAGCTCCACGCCGCCCAGCCGGCGGGGGTCACGGAGGCGTAGCTCCCCGCCGTTGTCGAAGCGCAGGACGAAGCGGTCATAGCGGTCCAGGTCGCTGTTGCCGGAGTAGAGCAGGGCGTCGACGCCCGCCGTCCCGTCCACCACCAGCCGCCCGCTCATCCCGAACCGCAGCCCGAGAACGGGCCCGGCGTCCTCTGTGTCGTAGAGGAGGACCTTGCCGGTGCGGCGCACGGCGATGAGCCGGCGGCCCTCCAGGGCGACGCCGAGGGCGGGCGCGGTGAGCCCCCGCTTCAGGTACCAGGCGTCAGGGGCGACGACTTCGGCGACCCGCCGTCCGACGACGCGCTCCCCCAACCGCCGGTACGCCTCCACCTCGGGCAGCTCCGGCACCGCTCTAGCTCCGCCGGTCCGCCTGCGTGCCGCCGGCGCGTCTAACGGGGTCGCCGAGGAATCGAACCAGCTCCCGGCAGAGACGGACGACCGCCCGGTGCAGGCCGACGGCGACAGCCACGTTGGCCGCAACCAGGGCTCCCGCGCCGAGCACGAACTGCCACGTCCCGCCGGTGTTGACGCCGTTGGCCATGAGGAGCAGGGGCCAGCCGACGGCAGCGATGGGGACGAGCCACCAGCGCCCGACCAACACCGCGGGGACCAACAAGCTCCGGATCATGCTCCTGCCCCAGTATGGGTCCGGTGGTCAGCGAAGTCGGACGGATCCGTCCTCTCCGAGGACCCACCCCGGATTGTGGGCGATCTCCCAGGGGTGGCCATCCGGGTCGATGAAGATGCCCGAGTAGCCGCCCCAGAAGGTGGGTGCACCGGTGCGCCCGATCGTCGCCCCTGCCGCTTCGGCCTCGGCGAGGACGGAGTCCACCTCCGCGGGCGAGGCGACGCAGTGGGCCAGCGTCACCCCACCCCACCCGCCGCCGTCGATCACCGCGCTGTCCTCGGCCAGCTTGTCCCGGCCCCACAGGGCCACGATCATCCCGCCCGACTGGAAGAAGACGACATCGCCGTCGGGTGACTCCCCCGACCACCCCAGCGCCTCGTAGAACTCCCGAGCCCGACCCGTGTCGGCGACTCCGAGTGTGACCAACGAGATCCGCTGCTCCATCCGGCGAGCATCGCGCGTCCGCTCGACTGCCGCTCTCGGGCCGGTTCTCAAGCCCTCGCGTGGCGAACTACTCGGCCGAGCCCGGCACGACCACGTAGGTCCACTCGTCGGACTTCAATCGATGGTCGGCGATCGTCGTCACCCCCGGGGCGGCCGCCTGCGACGGAAGGCGCGGCCCGGCTCGAGGCTGGTCACTTCCCAGACGGTCGGCGGGAGTCGGGGTTGCCTGATGCGCACCCGGATGCCCACGCGAGCGGACCGCCGTCCACGATCTCCACCCTGGACATCGAGGCGGTCCAACGGGGCGGCGCTCGACATCGGCGGGCACCGCCCACACGGCCGAGGGCGTGGCCGCGACCGACCGACGTCTCGAACATCTCTAGGAAAGCGAGTTGGCAGCTACCGCCGGTTGAACCGAGCGACGTACCGGCGCTGCCACGGCGTCTCCACGGCTCGGCCGTCGTAGTGCTGTCGGACGTAGGCGACAGCCCCGGCGGGCGGCACGCCGTCGAGCACGGCCACACAGGCGAGCGCGGTGCCGGTCCGACCACGACCACCCCTGCACGCGACCTCGACCCGCTCCTCCGAGGCGCGTTCCCAGGCTTCGATCAGAGCGTCGCGTGCGGCAGCACGGTCCGGAGGAAGGCCGAAGTCAGGCCAGCGCAGCCACCGATGGGGCCACGGCGTCGGACCCGGGTCGTGACCGAGCAGGTAGAGGCCGAACTCGGGCGACGGCCCGTCCGGGACCGGTTTGCGCAGTGCGCGGCCTCGCAGGATGCGACCGCTGGGCAGCACGAGGGTTCCCTGGCTCTCCGGGTTCCACCCGTCCGTCATCGCCGCACGTTATTGCCCGGACTGGCGAGGGTACGCGGCCACCCCGTCGACTCGCCGCTCGGGGCGTTCGTCATCGTCGTCGAGGAGAAAGACGTTCCGACGCTGACGGCCCTCGACGCGACTGGCCGGAGAGCGTCGTCCTGCGCAGCGACACAGTGAGCCTCTGGCCGTCCGCCGACGTGCGGGTCGACGTCGACGAGTTCGAGGCCGCGGCCCGGCACGCGCTGTCGTCCGGCGACCCGCCGCCTGCGCTGCGGTGTGACCAGGTTCGGCCGCGATCTGCTGCCGGACGAGCGGTACGAGGAGTGGGCCGTCGCCCCTCGCGAGCGGGTGCAGCGGCTGTACCTCGACCTGCTGAGGGCCGGTCGGCTGTCGGCCGAGCTGGCCGAGGCCGACCCCACCGACGAGGCCGCCCATCGCGAGCTGATGGAGGAGCACTTCGAGGCCGGGCGGCTGCACGCCGCCATCCGCCAGTTCCAGCGTCTGCGGACGATCCTCACGCGCGAGCTGGGCGTCCTGCCCAGCCCACCGACCGTGGCCCTGTACCGCCGGATCGTCGGCACCGCAGCCTCGGGTTGGGTCCGCCCGGCCCTCGTCGGTCGGGAGACGGAGCTGGTGCGAGCCCGGGCCACGCCGCGCCGGGCCGCCGAGGGCCGGCCTGGGGCGATCTTCGTCACCGGTCCGGCCGGCATCGGGAAGACCCGGATCTGCGAGAAGCTGGTCGAGCAGGCGGCACAGGAGGGGTGGTTCGTCCTCCGAGCCGCCGGACGCGAACAGATGGCGGCCGTCCCGTACTGGTCCCTGGTCGAGGCCATCCAGGGAGTGATGGTCGACCGGCCGTACCTCGGCAACGCCCTCGGGGACGCCGAAAAGGCCCTGCTCGCCCGCCTGACCGGGGTGGCCCCCGATGCCCGGACCGGCCCCGTCCACCGCCACGCCGTGCTCCACCTCCTCTCCGAAGTCGTGGCGGCGGCCGGCGCCCGACGGACAATGCTTCTCCTCGACGACCTTCAGCACGTCGACGACGACAGCCTGGCGCTCGCCGACGTCATGGCCAGCGCGTCGCAGCCTCGCGGCGTGCTCCTCCTCGCCGCCTACCGGGCCGACGAAGGATCACCCGGGGCAGCGCCGCTCGTAGCAGGAGAAATAGAGGCGCCGCGACCGAAAGGTTCATTCCAGTCCCTACGGTGGGGTCATGGCGAAGCCGCCGTGGTCGAGAACATCACCGATGGCGACACGATCCGAGTGAGCACCCTCAGCGACGAGAAAGTGCCTGTTCGGCTCATCGGCGTCGACGCCCCTCTGAGATGCGCCATGCCGGCAAGGACGTCCAGTGCTTTGGCGGAGGAGGCCTCGGGGCAGACCCGGCTACTTCTCCCCGTCGGGACTCAGGTGCATCTGGTCTACGACGTCGAGCGCACCGACCGTTACGGGCACACCCTTGCGTACGTCTACCGCCACACGGACGAGCTCTTCGTGAACCTGGCGCTGGCCGAGAACGGCCACGCTCGGCAACTCGCCGTGGCCCCGATCGACGGCGCCGGCACCGGAAGTGGACCGCGTGCGGTGCAGCCGAGGTGCTGAGCCCGAAGCACGCGTTGCGTTCACCCCGACGCTGGGTGATGGCGCTGCTCCTGGTGGCGGCCGCCTGCGGCTCCGGCGCCCGCCCGCAGGCGTCACCGCCCACCAGTCCGAGTACGAGCGCCGCCACCAGCGTCCCGAAGACGACCGCGCCGTCGACCGCGCCTGCCCCCCCAAGCCCGTCCCCCCTGAGCGTCGTCGAGGTGGCTCGCAACCTGGACACGGTGTGGTCCCTGGCCTGGGACCCCCAGGGCGGCCTGTGGTACACGGAGCGATCCGGCCGCCTCGGTCGAGTCGCCGGGCCATCGCGCCAGATCGAAGGCGTCTCGGAGTCGGGCGAGGCCGGGCTGATGGGCCTGGAGATCGACCGGCGCGGGCGCATGTTCGTGATGTACACGTCCGGGCGCGACAACCGCATCGTGCGGATCGAGCCCGACGGATCGCAGAAGGTCCTCGTCGAGGGCATCGCCAGATCCTTCATCCACGACGGCGGACGGCTGCGGTTCGGACCGGACGGCCAGCTCTACGCCTCGACCGGCGACGCCGCTCAGCCCGACCTCGCTCCCGACGGGAGAAGCCTCAACGGGAAGGTCCTGCGGGTCGACCCTGAGTCGGGCGGCGCGACGGTGTTCAGCAAGGGCCACCGCAACGTGCAGGGACTCTGCTTCGCGCCCGATGGCCGGCTGTTCGCCACCGAGCACGGCCCCAGCGGCGGTGACGAGGTCAACCTCCTGCGCGAGGGGTTCGACGGGGGGTGGCCTCGGACATCGGGCAACGGGATCAGGAACTACACACCGTCGATCGCGCCCGCCGGCTGCGTCGTCTACTCCGCGGATCTCATCCCGGAGTGGAAAGGCTCGCTTCTCTTCGTCACCCTCAGGGGCCAGAGCCTGCGCCGGCTTACCCTGACCGCCTCCGGCACGGTGGCCGACGAGGAGGTTTTGTACGAAGACGAGTACGGCCGGCTCCGGGACGTGGCGGTGGGGCCCGACGGTGCCGTCTACGTGACGACGTCGAACCGCGACGGCCGAGGAAGCCCGGCCAGGGAGGACGACCGGATATTGAAGATCTCGCCGATTCGGTGACCGCGCGCCTGGCCGCCGATGGAACTGCCCCCCCGCTCGGCCGCCGTCCGGGGAAACTCGGACGCCGAGGTGCCGTCCCTTCCTGTCGACCGACGCGGTGCCCGAGGCGGATTCGCAGCGGTTCGGTGGACGAAGGGCCGGATCGACGCCGGCCGGATGCCCCCGCAGGCCGCGGGCCACGTCGCTGAGCTCAGCGGACATGGCGCGCGCGAGCTGCAGGACGAGTTCGCGAGGCGTGGGTAGGAGCCCGTCGACGATCCGCGCCTAGAACGGGGTACACGAGATGAGCGATGACAGCCGCTGCGGCGGGACCTACCGGTCGAAGGGCGAGCGAGGGTCGAGCTACGTGCCCGAGCACAGCGCCCTTCTCGTGATCGACCCGGTCAACGACTTCCTCTCCGAGGGCGGCGCCGACTGGGACATGGCCAGGACCACCGTCGAGAAGCACGACGTGGTGGGGCACCTGAAGCAGGCCATCGAGGGGGCACGGCAGCAAGGCATCCCGGTGCTCTTCGCTCCCATGGCCTATACCGCCGAGGACTACGAGAACGAGGAGCTCCAGCGACGGAGCGGCATCAACCGCATGATGTTCGAAAAGAAGATGTTCCTGGCCGGCTCGTGGGGGGCCGACTTCCACCCCGTTCTTCGGCCGAACGACGACGAGATCGTTCTCCTTCCCCACAAGGGGGTCGACGTCTTTGAGACCGATCTTCCGGGCCACCTCGAGCGGTTGAGCACCACCCACCTGGTGATCGCCGGGATGACGGCCAACCTGTGCTGTGAGTCCACCGGTCGCCACGCCATGGAGCATGGCTACGACGTCACCTTCCTGCGCGACGCCATCGGTGCCGACACCGTCGCCGCCTACCAGGCCTCCATCCGGCTGAACTACCCCCTGATCGGAAACGCGGTGCTGAAAGTGGCCGAGTTCCTGGCTGCGGTCGACGTCGCCCAGCCCGTTCCACAGAAGGGAGACAAGGTGCTCGGCTCCGACCACCTCAAGATCGGAACGGTCGAGGAGGTGGTCGAGGCCAACGGCGATACTCCCGGCTACATCCTCGTGCCTCGAGGCCTCGTGTTCGAGCGGGAGACGTTCATCCCACTTGATGCCATCACCAAGGTGGGCGGCGGCGAGGTCTTCGTCAACGTGCCCAGGCTCTTCGTGGCCAAGATGCCCTGGGACGAGCCACCCACGAGTGCCACCCGACAGGCGAAGCTCGGCCCGCGTGGGGAGCAGGTGGCCAAGCTGTACGGGTCGAGGTCGCCCTCAGGCAATCCGCACGAGATCTAGCCCGCGGCAACTCGACGCCGGCCCAAGGCTTCTAGGGGTCAGGCAGCACCTCGCTCATCGGGCGGGGTACGTGCCGCCACCCGTTCGGCCACCTCCCGCAGCTTGATGTTCATCCTCTGCGACGCCCGGCGGAGGATGTCAAAGGCCTCGTCGGCGCTCACATCCTGCTGAGCCATGACGATGCCCTTGACTTGACCGATCACATCGCGGCTCCGGAGCGCCTTCTGCATCTGCTCATAGTGCTGCGCACCAGCGAGGGCGACTGCCGCGGTGGGTGGCGAACACCGAGCCGACGGCGAGAGCCTCGTCGTCGAAGGCGCCCCGCTTCCTCGCGTACAGGTTGAGTGCGCCCATGGTGTCGGTCTCTGCGAACAGTCGAAACGACAGCATCGAGGCAACGCCGGACTCCTCCGCCGCCCGCGGGGAGAACTTCGGCCATCGATACTCCGCCGCCAAGTCGTCGATTCTGAACGTTTCGTGTTCCCGGATGGCATCCAGGCAGGGTCCCTCGCCGGCGTCGTACTGGATGGCATCGACCTGACACGGAACGTCATCGCTAGCTGCCGCGGTGCTGATCTTGCGATCTTGGATGAGTGAGACTCCGGCGTGATCGCAGCCGTCGATCGTCTCGACTGCCAGTTTGGTGATCTTGTTGAGGGTGGCCTCGACGTCGTCCTCGCTGAGCAGGG